>CAZSOG010000040.1:0-12589 GCA_964607555.1 uncultured Pirellulaceae bacterium
TATCATCGACCAGATGGTGCAGTTTGAGCATGTAGATATAGCCGACCGTGGTTTCTTGCTCGAGTGCCTCGCCGGTGCGGCCGTCGTACAGCTGGGTCTTGCCATGACTCGGCAACTCGGCCTCTGCCAGGCACTCGTTGATGTCCTCTTCCGAGGCGCCATCGAACACGGGCGTGATGGCCTGGAAACCAAGTTTGGCACCGGCCCAACCGAGGTGGGTTTCGAGAATCTGCCCCACGTTCATGCGACTCGGCACACCGAGCGGATTGAGCATGATCTGCAGCGAGGTTCCATCTTCCAGGAACGGCATGTCCTCGACGGGCAGGATTTTGGCGATCACACCCTTGTTGCCATGCCGTCCAGCCATCTTATCGCCGACCGAAATCACGCGTTTTGTCGCGATGTAGATCTTAACCATCTGCAGCACGCCGCTGCGCAACTCGTCACCCCGTTTCATGCTGTTCAGCCTTCGGTCGCGGCGATCGATGGCCGCCTCGACATCCGGCCAGTGCGTCTTGTACGCCTTTTCGACCGCGTGAATCCGATCTTCGCTGCGCATGTTAGCCGTGATCGTACTGAGCCGAAACTGCTGGGCATGCTCCGCGACGTACTTCGGATCTTGCTCGCTGGCCAAGGGGATCCCGTCCTCGTCGGCCAGCGTCTTGCCGAGCACGCCTTCCAATTCGCGAATGAGGTCGCCGAAGACCTGGCTGATCTGGGCATTCCCCTCCGCCTCGACTTCCTTCAACTCCTTCTCGAATTGCTTGCGCTCCTCGTCCGCCAGACTCATTCGGCGCGAGAACTTCTGCGTATCGATCACAATACCCTCGATACCCGACGGCACTTCGAGCGAGTCATTCTTCACATCCTCGCCGGCGCGTCCAAAGATCGCATGCAGTAGTTTTTCTTCGGGGGTCAACTCGGTCTTGGATTTGGGCGACACCTTGCCGACGAGGATATCGCCCGGCCGGACGTACGTCCCGACCTGGACGATGCCATTGTCATCCAGGCTACGCAACGCCTTCTCACTGACGTTTGGAATATCGCGTGTGAACTCCTCGCGTCCGAGCTTCGTCTCGCGAATCTCGACGTCGAACTCCTCAATATGCAGTGACGTATAAGTGTCATTTTTGACGAGTTCTTCGCTGATGATGATCGCATCTTCGAAGTTGTATCCGTCGAAGGACATGAACCCAACCAGCACGTTTCGGCCCAACGCCAACTCGCCATTGCGCGTCGCCGCTCCGTCCGCAATGATCTGGCCGCGCTCGACATGGTCGCCCAGATTGACAATCGGCTTCTGATTCAAGCAGGTCCGTTCATTCAAACCCACGAATTTCTTCAGTTCGTAAACGTCGTTTCCGATTTCGATGCGTCCGGCATCGCAAAACGTGATCTTGCCGGCGCGGCGCGCCCGGATCACCATGCTTGAGTTGCGGGCCACATCCCGTTCCATTCCGGTGCCAACAATCGGTGGCTCCGTGACCAGCAGCGGGACCGCCTGACGTTGCATGTTGGAGCCCATCAGCGCGCGGTTGGCGTCGTCATGCTCCAGGAACGGAATCAAACCGGCCGACACGCCGATCATCTGGCTTGGGGCCACGTCAATGTACTCAACCTCTTCCGGCGACGTGATTTCAAAATCGGAATGGTACCGGGCAATCAGCGGGGAGACGGGGGTAATCTTTCCATCGACCACCGGCGCGTCGGCCGGTGCCACCCGCGCGTCGGCCTCTTCGTCGGCACGCAGCCAAACCACTTCGTCCGTCAGCTTGCCTTTCTCGACTTTGCGATACGGCGTCACCAAGAACCCGTAGTCGTCGACGCCGGCATAGATCGCCAAGCTGGAGATCAGTCCGATGTTGGTTCCTTCCGGCGTCTCGATGGGGCAAATACGACCATAGTGCGAAATATGCACGTCGCGCACCTCGAAGCCGGCACGCTTGCGATTCAACCCGCCGGGGCCGAGCGCCGAGAGCCGACGTTCGTGCGTGAGCTGTGACAACGGGTTCGTCTGGTCAACGACCTGGGACAACTCACCACGGCCAAAGAAGTATTCGATCGCGGCCGAAATACTCTTCGGATTAATCAAACTCCGCGGTGTCATGTCCTCGACATCCTTGAGACTCATCCGCTCCTGGACGGTACGTCGTAGCTTCAAGAACCCCTTGCGCAACTCGTCGCTTCCCAGCTCGTCGATCGTGCGTAAACGGCGGTTGCCCAAATGATCGATATCGTCCTTCTCCACGCCTTCGGCGCCTTCGGCCAATCCGAGCAAGTAGGAAATCGAGGCGATCAGATCATCGGGCCGCAGCGTCATCTCCTTTTCCGAGACGCCCAAACCAAGCTTTCGATTGATCCGGAACCGGCCGACGCGACCGAGCCGATAGCGGTTGACGTCGAAGAACTTCTCCTGGAACAACGTCCGGGCCTTTTCGAGCTGGGGTGGATTACCGGGCCGCAGCCGCTGGTAGATCCGCAGCAAGGCCTCTTCATGGCTGGATGTCTGGTCTTCAATCAAGCTATTGAAGATCAGAGGGGTGCGTGGTGGTTCCAGCAATTCAACTTTCGTTACCCCGGCAGTGCAGATGATCTCGGCCGCGTTGCGCGTGATCTTGTGACCGGCCTCGACAATGATCTCGCCCGCCCGCTCGCTGGAGGCCGGATACAGGATATCATCGACGGCAACCTTGCCTTCCAGTTTCGATACGCTGCGGCCGTCGACGACCTTCGCCGTGCTCGTCTTGTAAAACGCACGTATCAGCTCGGCATCACTGCTGTACTTCGGCGCCATCGCACGCAGCAGTGTCAACGCGCTGAACTTGCCGCTCTGATCGATCCGGACACTCAAAATATCCTTCTTGGTGACGTTGATCTCGATCCAGCTGCCGCGCTCCGGAATGATCCGGCAACTGGGCAGTTTACGATCGGAAGTGCCATCCTGTTCCAGGACGAAATCAACTCCGGGACTGCGGTGCAATTGGCTCACCACAACGCGTTCGGCACCGTTGATGATGAACTCACCGCCGCCCAGCATGACGGGCAGATCACCCAGGTAGACCTCTTCCTCGACCGGTTGCTCTTTGTTCAATCGCAACAGCACGCGAAACGGGCGGCCGTAGGTCAGACGCAGCTGGCGGCACTCGTCGGGCGTATACCGAGGCTTGCCGAGTTCGTACCGCACATAGTCCAAGGTGATTTGCTTGTCATAACTTTCGATCGGGAAAATCTCGCGCAGGACACCCTCGACCCCTTGATCTTTCTTGCGTTTGTCGGGTGCCATGTCGTCTTGCAGAAACGCGCAATAACTGGCCGTTTGAATTTGTGTCAAGTCGGGTGTTACGAACGATTCACGTCCGGTGCCGAAACGGCGTACCTGTTTCGGCATCAAACGTCGCTGTTCGGGAGTTGCCATAGAGAAATCGCTCCATGCTGGGCGAATCGTGGGCGAGCTGTCACGGCGTCGGCCACACGAATCAAAGCCACATCAGAAAACCACTCGCCAGAGGGGGGGATCCGGCGCGCACCCTCCCCCCCCAGCATCGGACAAGCACGAACAAGCACTTGGACTGAAGAATACGTAAGATCAAGCGTGCTCAACCCGCATCCTCGGACCAGCCACGACATGGCGGACCGGGATGCTTGTTTCCAGGGACCGTGAACTACTTCAGCTCGACCGAAGCGCCCGCTTCCTCGAGTTCCGCCTTAAGTTTCTCGGCTTCTTCTTTGGAGACCTTTTCCTTGATCGGCACGGGCGCGCTTTCGACCAGTTTCTTCGCTTCCATCAGAGTCGATCCAACGAGGCTCTTGACCAGCTTGACGACATTCAACTTCTTATCGCCAAAACCGGTCATCACGACGTCGAATTCGGTCTGTTCGGCCTCACCACCACCGCCTTCGGCACCCCCGGCGCCGGGGGCCGCCATCATAATGCCACCACCGGCGGTGGGCTCGATATCATATTCGTCCTTCAAATAGTCGCTCAACTCCTTGGCTTGCTTGAGCGTAAGGTTCGCAATCTGATCGCCCAGTTGCTTTAGTTCCGGAGCGACTTCGATCGTTGCAGCGTCGTCAGACATGGTTCGTGTTTCCCTTTCTCGTAATAACCTATGTGTCGCGCGCGACACTCATTGCTAAAGTGAACTGAATTGTGTTGTTTTCCATGGTCTGGCCTGGACGCTCTCCCGCCGAGCATTCGGGCCACGAAATAATCGTTCCTCGGCTCTTGGTCCAGGACCTAGCTCGCTTCGTCCGGCGTCTCCGCCTCGTCTGCTTTCTTCTCGATCTGACTTGCCAGCGCGCCACCGGGTGCCAAAAGCTGTGAAACAAGTTGGGCGCCTGGAGCCAATATCTGACCGGACAGGATGCTCAACTGCTCCAATCGGTTCGGCCACTTGCTTATTTCCTTGACACGCTCCGCCGTTAATTGTTCACCATCCATGACCCCGCCGCGTGCTTCGAATTTCTCGAACTCGCGCGAGTTATGCAAGCGCACCACTTCCTTGACCAGCGAGACAAAATCTTCCCCGCCCCAGACGACCGCCAAGGTTCCTTCAACTCCGGTGAAGGCCGGAGCCAACGGGGTCCCCTCCGTGGCACGCTTGGCCAGACTGTTTTTCACGACAAGCAGACTTATATTCTTGTCGCGCAATTGCCGGCGAAGGACCACCGACTGGTTCGCGTCCATGCCGATCACGCTGACTAACACGGCATCCGCGACACCTTCCAGTCGGTTCGCGACTTCGCGGGCCATCAGATTCTTGACGAATTTACTCATTTCAACGCACGATCCCAAAGGTTTTTGTAACAGTCAATTGTGGTGTCGGGACATGGGACGAATCATGCCGCGATGCGGATCCCCGGGGTCATTGTCGCGCAGATCGAGATCCCACGCACATAAGTCCCCTTGACCGCGTTTGGCTTCATTCCCGTGATATGATCCACAAACGCCGTGATATTCTCGGCAAGTTTCTCCTTATCGAAGCTCAACTTGCCGACCAACGCATGAATATTGCCGCCCGCATCGTTACG
This sequence comes from uncultured Pirellulaceae bacterium, assembly GCA_964607555.1. Lineage (GTDB taxonomy): Bacteria > Planctomycetota > Planctomycetia > Pirellulales > Pirellulaceae > JAJSAJ01. The sequence goes on from CAZSOG010000040.1 coordinate 5,032, forward strand.
GAACTCGACCTTGCCCGCCTTGTATTCACGGATTACCTTGGCCACGTCCTGGGTCACCGTTCCGGCGCGTGGCGAGGGCATCAAGCCGCGTGGACCAAGGATCCGGCCCAACCGCCCCACAATCCCCATCATGTCCGGTGATGCGATACAGGCGTCGAAATCGAGCCAGCCTTCCTGGATTCGCTTGGCCATTTCCTCCTGGCCAACTTCGTCGGCGCCCGCCGCGGCGGCCGCTTCGGCCAAGTCGCCCTTGGCGAACACGATCACCCGCTGCGTCTTGCCAATCCCGTGCGGCAACACGATCGAACCGCGAATGATCTGGTCGGCCTGCTTCGGGTCGATCCCCAACCGCATGTGGATCTCGACCGTCTGATCAAACTTCGTACCCGTGAATTGCTTCAGCAGCTCAATCCCCTGATCCAGCGGCACGGCCCCCTCGGGAACTTGTTTCTGCACCGTCTCGTAACGTTTTGATTTTTTTGATTTTGACATTTTCCTACTCTTCCACGATCTCCAAACCCATGCTGCGTGCCGTTCCTTCAATCATGTGGCGCGCGTTCTCCAGATCGCTCGCATTCAAATCGGCCATCTTCTTTTGGCAGATGTCATCAACCTGCGAACGCGTCACGCGACCAACCTTTTCGCGGTTAGGAACGCCTGATCCCTTGGCTATTCCCGCCGCCTGCTTCAGCAACGAGGCGGCCGGTGGACTCTTGGTCACGAAATCGAAACTGCGGTCGTTGTACACGCTGACAATGACCGGAATCGGGGTCCCGTTGTACTCTTTCGTGCGGTCGTTGAACTGCTGTACAAATTGTCCCAGGTTGATCCCGAACTTCCCAAGCGACGTGCCAACCGGCGGCGCCGGTGTTGCCTGGCCGCCCGGAATCTGAAACTTCGCTTGCCCAACCATCTGTTTTGCCATGGCTCTCTTCGTCTTCCTGTGTCGATCACAAAATAATGTGCATGTATCCGTGGCCACGAAGACACATGGTGACCGTCATGCATCCACCAACCAGCCGCGCTGCTTCCCCAGCCGATGCGTTCAATCAGGGCTCGATCCGTCCCCACACGGCCCAACCGGGACGTTACACCGATTCGATCTGCCAGTGCTCCAGTTCGACCGGTGTTGACCGTCCAAAAATATTGATCATCACCGTCACGCGACCGTTGGCTTCGTCAATTGCGGATACCTCGCCTTCAAAGTTCAGGAAATTACCTTCCTTGACACGTACTTGCTCTCCCATCTTAAACGGAATGGCCGTTTTGACTTGCGCCTCCCCAGATTCCGCATCCCGACCGTAATTGATGATCCGTTGCACTTCGCGTGGCTCCATCGGCGTTGGTTTACCAGCCGAGCCCGTAAAATCGCCGATACCAGGCGTTTCACGGACCAGGAACCATGTATCGTCGTTCAAGACCATGTGGACCATGATATAACCGGGATACAATTTACGTTTGACGATGCGTCGCTTGCCGCTCTTGTTGTACTCGGCGACATCCTCGGTCGGGACCACGATCTCATCAAAGAACTCGTCGAGCCCCGCGATCTTGACCCGTCGTGCCAACGCGTCACGAATGGAGTCCTCGCGGTTCACCTGGACTTTGAGGATATACCATAGCTTCTGTACCGGCTCCTCTTCTTCCTCTACATCAACCGGCTCCTCCTGGTCGTCCTCCACATCCAGTTCCGACTCGACTTCCTCTTCCGCTTCCTCCTCAATATCTTCCGATTCCGGTTGGTCGGCTGCTTCACGCGACTCCTCGGCCGCCGCTTCGGATTCGCCCGCCGGCGTGCCGACTACGCCGCGACCATCATCGGCATGCTCCCCATCGGACGTGGCGTCAGAAGGGTCGAGCTCTTCCTCCGCTGGATTCACCGTGGATGCCTCCAGCTCGGAACTCTCCGCGCGCTGCTCGTCATCCTCGATACCGCGCGGCTCAATTTCTGATTCCGGTGGCAAATTACTGTCTAAATTTTGATCGTTTGATTGACTGGTCACCTTCGAACCCTCGCAAGACCCAGCGGCCTTTTTACAACCCACTCGGCGTCGATTTCTATTTCCGCGGATGGCGCGCCTCGAGTACCGGAAATCCTGTCCGCCGGCTAATTGGGGCGTACCCCAATCAAGACGAAAACGGTACGCCAAACCAAATCAAATCCGAACAACACCAAGGCTAACGCGAATATGACAAAAATGACCACGATGGAACTGCGTACCAACTGGGGCCGTGACGGCCATGATACCTTGTTCATTTCGGCTTCGACGGCGATCAGAAAATCAGCGAACTGAGGCACATTGACAATGCGATACCCCAGCCACAGACCGGCAATCAGAAGGCCACCCGCCCAAAAATACCGCGCATTCGACCCGGCGCCCATTTCCAACCACAGACGCCAAACGCCAATTGCAAACGTCACCCAGATCGCGGCACATGTCGCCTGTCGCGCGATGCGTCCTTGACTGCGCTTATATACGCCTACCTGGAAGAGGTCCCGGAAGAACGACGTGACCGTGAGTGTCTTTTCTTTTCCCATCTGGCGTTCCCGCACACCTTCCGTTCACCGAAGGCTAATGACCTCACCCCGATCCACCAAGCAGCAAGACAAGTCACGCCGGCCCATGGCTGGCGACAACACCAAATATTCACCGCACGCGCGAACCCAAGGCATACAATACAACAACGAAAATGGCAGGGGCGGCGGGAATCGAACTCGCAACCTCTGGTTTTGGAGACCAGTGCTCTGCCAATTGAGCTACACCCCTGCATTCAATGCAGCAAACCAGGCAATCTCGATGCAATTCCTTAGCCAAGAATCTTCGTGACAACGCCCGAGCCTACCGTTCGCCCACCTTCACGGATCGCAAAACGAACACCATCATCCATGGCGATCGGCTTGTGCAACTCAACCGATAACCGCACATTGTCGCCGGGCATGCACATTTCGGCATCCACCAAATTCGCCGTGCCCGTCACGTCGGTCGTGCGGAAGTAGAACTGAGGCCGATACCCACTAAAAAACGGCGTATGACGCCCACCCTCTTCCTTGGACAGACAGTAGACCTCCGCCTCGAACTTCGTGTGCGGCGTAATCGAACCGGGCTTGGCAAGTACCTGCCCACGCTCGATCTCGTTGCGCTTGACGCCACGCAACAGGCATCCGACATTGTCACCAGCAACGCCTTCGTCCAGCAACTTGCGGAACATCTCGACGCCAGTGCACGTCGTCTTGCGACTCTCGGGACTCAAGCCAACGATCTCAACTTCATCGCCCACATGCACGACCCCACGCTCAATACGACCCGTGGCAACCGTGCCGCGACCCTCGATCGAGAAGACATCCTCGATCGCCATCAGGAAGGGCAAATCGACCGCCCGCTGCGGCTCGGGAATGTACGAATCGATCGCGTCCATCAATTCGCCAATGCACTTGGTCACTTCCGGATCCTCTGGATTCTGATAGGCCTTCAAGCTGGCACCGCGAACGATGGGAATATCGTCGCCCGGGAAACCATACTTGTCCAAGAGCTCACGCACTTCAATCTCGACCAAGTCCAGCAATTCGTCGTCGTCGACCAAGTCGATCTTGTTCAGAAACACAACGATCGCCGGCACATCCACCTGACGCGCCAGGAGCACGTGCTCCTTCGTCTGCGGCATCGGGCCGTCCGCGGCCGAAACGACCAGGATCGCCCCATCCATTTGCGCCGCACCCGTGATCATGTTTTTAATGAAATCGGCATGGCCTGGGCAGTCGATATGCGCGTAGTGACGGTTTTCCGTTTCATACTCAACGTGCGCGACGGCAATCGTCACCGTCTTGGTCGCGTCCCGTACCGTGCCACCCTTGGCGATGTCCGCGTACGACTTGAACTCAGCGAAGCCCTTCTGTGCCTGAACGGCGAGAATGGCACCGGTCAAGGTCGTTTTACCGTGGTCAATGTGACCGATCGTACCAACGTTGACGTGCGGCTTGCCGCGTTTAAATGTCTCCTTGGCCATTGTCTTTTACACCTGCAATCTTTCTTTCCAGTCCCTCGTTTAGTGGTATCCGACGGACAAGTACAACCAACTCCCAAGAAACACGAACCAATCGAGTTCCTCCGTACAAGAGCTGCTGACGGGATTCGGACCCGTGACCTCGTCCTTACCAAGGACGCGCTCTACCAACTGAGCTACAGCAGCAGACAAACAAAGCGGGTGAAGGGAATCGAACCCTCGTCTTCAGCTTGGAAGGCTGTGGCTCTACCATTGAGCTACACCCGCAAACCCAATCGCCCGCCACCTGCGAGAGCACCCCGAACCACGGGAGATCCTAGCGGCCACTTGAGCAAAAAGCCATAAAATGGGGGGTGTAGGATTCGAACCTACGAAGGCTGCGCCATCAGATTTACAGTCTGACCCCTTTGACCGCTCGGGAAACCCCCCATAATTTGTAGTCCTGCTGCTTTCCTGGTCCCATGAACGATTGGCACGAACCCAGTCGCCCGACGACAATTCTTGCATCCGATAACGAAACCAGCGAACGAAGCCAGCGGAGGGACTTGAACCCACAACCTGTTGATTACAAATCAACCGCTCTGCCAATTGAGCTACGCTGGCCTGCCAGTCTAATATTCGAAAACCAGTAAATATAACGAAGTACGGCTTCCATGCAATACGGACGCACTAAAAAGCAGCCCGAAAAGTGTAGACAGAAAGAATGGGCCGAGCGTGCCGGTCCCCGCTAGAGAGGGTGGCGACCTCGCGGCATCCACAACGACGCACGCCCACAAATCAGCCGCCCACCGCGCAACCGGTCGGCAGACCATCGTGGTTAGCCCGCTGGTGCTGCCTCAGTACACCTCCCGCTGAATCAAGATCCCCTGCCTTGGGGCGCCCATGAACCACTAGTCCGCGGCGGCCGTCGTGCTGACGGCCCCATGCATGCTAATCCGGAAGCTCGATACGCTCCTCTTGAGCCGCAGCACGCAGTTTACTCAACGCACGCGCCTCGATCTGCCGCACGCGCTCCTTGGTGACTCCCATTTGGGATCCCACTTCTTTGAGCGTTTGTGGCTCCTGGCTATGATCAAGTCCAAACCGACTAATGATAATCCTTTGTTCACGGTCGTCAAGCCGTGATAGGATTCTACCGATCTGAGTTCGGCGCAAGTGCTGGGCACTCTCTTGCGCGTATTGATCCGTACGCTCGTCTTGGCGCATGGTGAAGGCCTCATCGTGACTCGTGCGAAAACGGTCACGGTGCCGGTATTCTTCCGGGATCGTCCGCGCAAAATTCTTCATGATGGCCCAACTGGCGTACGTGCTGAACTTGTTTCCGCGCGCGTAGTCGAACTTCTCCACGGCACGAATCAGCGACATATTGCCATCGCTCACCAAGGAAAAGAAATCATCGGTCGCGTTGGCATGCCGCTTGGCGATGGAGACAACCAAACGCAGATTTGCCTGCACGATGCGGTTCTTGGTTTTCACCGCCTGATCGTACAGTTGCTCAATCCGGTCCATCGTACGCGACCGCGCCTGACCGGGATCCAATGTCTCCCGCAGACGGCTCGCCTTGTATTTCAGAAAGTTCAGTTTACGAAACAGATGCTGCTCCTGCTCGCGCGTCAACAGCGGCACTTCATACAGTGAAGCCAAGTAGTGCGGCAACCCGGCCGGAATCCGTGGCTTACGCGTGGCGACATCCGATTCCGGCATGGGCCCCAGAATCCGCCGCTCGGCGCCCGGGCGATCAAACTCTTCGTTGTACATATAGTCCAACGGTAGCTCGAGAATACGCTGGGCACGCATTTCGTTGGTGACCCGGTAAACCGTGGTTTTCGTCCGACCGTAGCGTTTGGCCAACGTTTCCACCGAAATGCCACGCCGAAACTGCTGGTAGATCTTCCGTTTGATTTCGTCGGTCAACGGGCCCGTCTGATCGGAGAAGATCGCCAATCGCGGGTGTCTTTCGTCAAATTGCTTCAGCGTATAACGAATCGTTTCGATACTACGATTCATGTGCCGCGCAATGCGCCGCGTCACTTCCGCCGGACCGCCACCCGCCAACGCCAGACGGCGTGCACGCTCAATGATGTCATTCCGCTCGTCATCCGATAATTGACTGAACCGCTCGCCACGCGCAATGCGTTCCTGATTGTGCGCGACAAACCGCTCGACACTGGTTTGTAAGAACCCGACGCGTTTGCGGCCGTCGAAGATGAACCGACGGCTTACCAACCCCTGGCGGCGCCAACGAGAAATCGTTTTCGTCGATACGTTGAACATGCGCGCCAGATCGTCCACCGTGTGCACACGCTCGGTCACTTCGTCCACACGGATATTCGCCGAATCCGACAGGTCTTCGATCAATAGCCGCAAGTCGTGGCGGGCGTCATCGCCCGTCATGACAATCTGCGGGCCAGCCTCCGGGCGGTACTCCGTAATGCGGAAACAGAGATACTCGTACGTGTACGTGCGATTGGGATCGATTTCGTGAATCAAATTCTCTGCCCGAGCCAGTTGCTCCAACTTCTTTTCGCGCGGAGCGAACCGCGCCTGCTGGTCGCAGAGCCCGCGCAGCGTTTCGATGTGATAGTCGGAATGCATGATCAACCTCTTCTCGTGACGGTTTGGCCACGCAGTGATCCCTGCGACTCCCATCGCCCAGCGTTGCCGTCATCCTTTTCTGGGAATCGCGTCTCATCCCGAGACGCTCCCTTTTTGTCGCCGTCCCTCGTCCATGCCCGAGTCGCCAAGCGTAAATCGATACGCTGGCCACCCGCGGTCGGTTCTTGTGATCGCCGCAGTTTTCTCGTTGTTCAGGATGCGATATTTGTGTCAGCCCGCGTTGTCATTTCCAATGACGCTTTGCACCCGCGTTACTTACACTTGAACCCGTCTCCGCTCCTTTTATACCCACTTTAGGCGCGTTTCGTCCGAAAAAAGTTCGCCCCGAGACCGAAATTACACCGTCAATACTCTGTTAAGTGCTTATCTAATAATGCTTTAAGTGAATAAGTTCGCGTAAAAAAAAGTCGAGATTTCTGTCCGGTTCAAGGACGAAATAATCCGAAAACACGTGGCAGCGCGCGCCACTCGCAGCAGGCCCAGATTTTTGACGAGTTTTTCGACTGAATGCCTGAGAGCCCGACAGACGATTTAGCCAATGTGACAAGATCCGTTGCAAAACGCAGCAGTTTGTCATGAACCGACGCCAAACTAGTCAGGAATCCGGGACCAATTACAACACAGATCCATTTACTGCGAATTCCGTGCCGAAACCACCTGTTTACGCCGCCGTTGTTCGTCTTGCCCGCACGCATATTGGATTGCAAAATGCCGACTCATGACTGTTCTCGCTTCCCACTCGCTAATATCCGCCTCCCTCGCCTGACGCGGGCCCAGCCCGCGAGCCACCAAGCTTGCTGCTCGCCGTCGGATGTGACGCGGAGCAACACTCGTCCAGCCGGATCACGGTTGCACGCCCAAGCCCCGGCCAGGCCACCCGTTCACAAAACCCGCACGCACGGTGCGCGCCTTTGGCAGCCGAAAAGTCTAATAGTCTTGT
>CAZSOG010000041.1:0-12583 GCA_964607555.1 uncultured Pirellulaceae bacterium
GTGGAACAGAAACTTATCAGCCACCAAAACGTCATGACCGCCGCGCAGATCGCCAACAAGAAGTTCCTGACCGAAATGGACCTCATGCGCCTGCAGAAGGCCCTGCTGATGGCGCGGATGGCGTGCGACAGCACGTTCCTGGTCGATAAACAACCGCCCGGTTTTTCCACCAAACTCGAGTTTCTGGCCGATCTGATCGAGCAACTGTTCGCCGAACCGGACCGCAAGGCCGTCCTCTTTTCCGAATGGACCACGATGCTTGGTCTGATCGAACCGATCCTGAAGCAGCATGACATCGACTATGTGCGTTTGGACGGGTCGGTGCCACAGAAGAAACGCCAGCAGCTGGTCCACCGATTCCAGGACCATCCAGAGTGCCGGATGTTCATCACGACCAACGCCGGGTCGACCGGCTTGAACCTGCAGGCGGCCAATACGGTCATCAATGTCGATCTCCCCTGGAACCCCGCGGTGTTGGAACAGCGTGTCGCACGCGCCCACCGGATGGGTCAGAAAAACCCGGTCGATGTCTACTTGCTGGTCACCGACAACACGTTCGAAGAACGGCTCTTGCTGACCCTGGCGGACAAGCAAAATCTGGCCCTGGCGGCCCTCGATCTCGAGTCCGACGTGACCAAGGTGGATTTCAAGAGCGGCATCTCCGATCTCAAAAAACGGCTCGAAGTGTTGCTCGGCCCCAAGCCGATCGCGCCGATGAACAAGACATCCTTGGCCAAGGCCGAACAGGAAGTGCAACAGTTCGGCGCTCACCGCCAACGCGTCGCCGCCGCCGGTGGCCAGTTGCTCGGCGCCGTGTTCGACTTCCTGGGCGAACTGGTCAATGAAAACGAAACGCCCGCGCCGCCAAGCGAATTCGTGGATAACGTGCGCAATCGGCTTGGCCAGTGCGTGGAGGAGGACGGTGACGGCCGGCAGCAACTTACCTTGACCTTGCCCAATCGCGACGCGCTCGACAAACTGGCTAAATCGCTTGCCACTCTGCTGGTTGCCGGGGGCGAAAAATAGACGTTTCCCCGATTCTCGAGGCTAGTTGGTCAAAAGTACTTCGCGCCCGTGTTCTCACGTGAAGCACCATTTTTCGTGTCAAGTTGTCTTGGGTCCGCCGGGACACTAGAATACGGGTTAGTACCAAAACGAGGTGAGTGGGCGGCCAAACCGCGTCGGTGAGACCTTCCGCCACGGATGCGGATTTCCGTCGCACGCTGGAAGCCCCGCGGGGGAGATTGCCGTTTCCCACACGGATCGAGTCGATGGTGCAGTCGCTTGTTTGGAGTACCCATGGCTGATGAGTACCGACAACGCCTTTCCAAATCCCCTTCGCGCTGACCCGAAACGCGGCGAGCCCGCGTGGGACCTGGCGCTTATGTATCCTCTTCAGGGCAGTTGGTCCGTTGAGGACTATCTGCGGCTGAATACGAGCCTGCTGGTCGAATACACCGATGGCTTCGTCAGGGTATTGCCAATGCCGAGTATTCTCCATCAATGGATTGTGCGGTTTCTGTTCGAGATCATTAACGCCTACGTGTCCGACCATCGGCTTGGTGAAGTCTTTTTTGCGCCGTTGCCAGTGGCCCTCGGACCAACAGTGTATCGCGAACCGGATCTTATCTATGTGCGTCCGCATCGCATTCAGTCGATGAGCAAACCTGTCGCCGGCGCGGACCTCGTGGTCGAGGTTGTCAGTGACGGTGAGGCGAGCCGCAAGCGAGATTACGAGGAAAAACGCCGCGAGTACGCGGAAGCGGGCATCGCGGAGTATTGGATTGTCGACCCACAAGGAAGAATGATCACGGTGTTGGTGCTCGATGGGCAAGAGTATCGCGAACATGGTGAATTCCGTGTCGGTGATGTTGCGACGTCCCCGCAGTTTCCGGGACTGGAGATTGCCGTGGATGCGGCTTTCGCAAAGTGCGAATGAACTGCGGGCGGATCCGGTGAAGAAGCGTGCGCGCGCTGCATGGGCCTTGGGACGGCATGCACATAACGCCGGTGATGTGCCAACCCTCTTCATATTGCGGGTCTTGCTGGGATCGTGCCCGTTGACGGGCAGCCGACGAGTAGATATCCGTGAGCCGTTACCCGAAATCGCGGCGGGTGTTGTTCTCGTGCCGGTCGGATCTGGTATACTGGCGGGTAACTGCCTTAGAACCTGTAACAATACTGTCTTGGCAGAGCGTTTCTCTGCTTCACCGACGGACGTGGACGTCCATCGTACGTGTTTGAAACCAGGTTTTGTGGCCGCCTCTAAGTCATTCCTGGATCCTTCCCCGGACAATCTCCCGCCGGAATAACTCGCGCTTTCTGGAGGAACTCTACTGTGATTCGACGTAGCTCTTTTTACGCTGTTTGTGCCATCGTTCTCCTTGGCAGCCTGGCTACCCGGTTGGTATCCGCATCGGATTGGCCCGCGTATCGCCACGACTTGGCACGCAGCGGCGTAACGCGCGATAGGCTTGCCGGTTTGTTGCACTCGCAGTGGATCTATCAGGCGGCCCAGCGGCCGCGACCGGCGTGGGCCGAACCGGGGCGCGAGCTGAATCGGTTGGCATTTGATTACGTGTACCAGCCGGTTGCCGGCGATGGACTTGTCTTTTTTGGCAGTTCCGCGGACCACCGCATTCACGCACTCGATCTGGCGACCGGCGCGCCGAAGTGGAGTTTCTGTACCGAAGGCCCCGTCCGGTTTGCACCGACGATGGCGCACGGCCGGTTGTTTGTCGGTTCCGACGACGGGTACGTGTATTGTCTTGGGGCCACGGACGGGAAGTTGATATGGAAGTTCCGCGCGGGACCGCGTGACGAGCGGATGATTGGTAATGGGCAACTGATGTCGCGCTGGCCGATCCGCAGCGGCGTGGCGGTCGACGACGGCGTGGTCTATTTCGCCGCCGGCATGTGGCCCAATGAAGGTGTGTTTTTTTACGCGTTGAACGCGACGGATGGGCGGCCCGTGTGGTTGAATGACACGAGTGGTATTGGCTATATTCCACAACCGCATCCGCCGTCGCTTTCCGTTTCGGGCGTCGCGCCGCAAGGGTATCTGCTGGGCAGTCAGGACCAGCTGTTTTTGCCGACGGGCCGTAACGTGGCGGCGGCCTACGACCGTGCCGATGGCAAACTGCTTTACTATCGCAGCCGGCCGAATACCTGGGGCGATCGCTGGGGCGGAAGTTGGAACATGTTGGTTGACGGCCTGTTGCTCAGCTGGCGCTGTCACGTCGGTCCGGACATAGACGTTTTGAAAGGCGAGTATCAACCGGACCCGAAAGACGGGATCGTGGCGTTCGACGCGGCGACGGGCAAGGTCGTGCGTGACTTTCCGGGTAAGCTCCAGGCGGTCATGCACGGCGGGACGTTGTATATGTCGGGCAGCGGAAAAATCTCGGCTTATGACTTTGCCGCCTGGAGAAAAGGAACGCCGGCCAGGAGCTGCACGAAATGGGAGACACCACACGGGCGGGCGTATGCGATGATCCTTGCCGGTAACACGCTGGTGGTTGGCGGCCGCGGCACCGTCACCACGTTGGACGCCCAAACTGGCAAAAGCCTATGGCGCGATACGACGGACGGCCAGGCACGCGGACTGGCCGTTGCCGACGGCAGGCTGCTGGTCAGTACCACGACCGGGCAGATCATTTGCTACGCTGCCAAATCGGTTCCGGAAGCTACTCGGATAGCACCGTCTGCGGCGCGCGTGGCGTCCGACGGATCGTCGGCTGAGAGCGATCCCCCGGCGGTCCGGGAGATGTTGGCACGAACCGGGAAGACGGACGGCTATTGCCTGGTGCTTGGCACTCGGGACGGTCGCCTGCTGCGTGCATTGGCAGAACATTCGAGCATGACCGTGTATTGTTGCGAATCGGACCCGCGGAACGTCGCGCGGGCACGCGCCCTGTTGGATCAGTCCGGTCTGTACGGCACGCGCGTCACGGTTCAGCAGGGAACACCCGACAGTATTGGATATCCCGAGTTCTTCGCCGACCTGATTGTCGTTACCGATACGTCTGACGCAGTCGCGGGCATCGGCGCGAAGTCCCTTTACCGAGCTCTGCACCCATACGGCGGACGGATGTATCTTCGTGTCGGCGGTGCCGCCGGGAAGCCGGACGCGGTCATGCGCTGGCTTGCGGCGGCCAAGGTTCCGGGCGGCGAGATCCATGTCATGCCCGATGCGGTCCAGGTTGTCCGTGGGGCTCTTCCCGGTGCCGGCGATTGGACGCACCAATATGGCACGGCCGCGCGGCCGGGCAGTTCACAGGAACGCCGTGCGCGCGTGCCGCTGAAGTTGCTGTGGTTTGGCGAACCGGGCCCGGCCGAATTGATCTCCCGCCACTGGAAAGGTCAAGCACCCCTCTGTATCAACGGACGGATGTTCGTGGTCGGACAGAATGTGTTGCTGGCCGTTGATCCATATAACGGCCGTCCGCTTTGGCGCCGGGACCTCCCCAAAGTCGGGCGTTTCCCCGTGGTTTCCACCGGTGCTAATGTGGCAGCCGATGCCGAGAACGTGTACGTGGTGACCGGCAAGAAATGCTTGCGGTTGCGTGCCGACACCGGCGTGACCGCACAAACGTACCCCGTGCCACCACTGCCCGATGAATTGGCCAAAACGAACTACAAATGGGGCTATCTGGCAGTTGGATCGCACGGTCTGCTCGGCACGGCGGGCAGTGACCGTGAATCGCGTGTGGTGTTTCTGCTGGCGCAAGATGGTACGCCACGTTGGTTGCATCGCGTGGCGGGCGTTGTGGGGCATAACGCGATTGCCATGGACACCGACCGCGTCTATTTGATCGAGCAGACGCGGCAGGCGGATATCGACAGCGCACGCCGACGTGGCACGCCGATCCCGGCCGCCTGGCAATTGGTCGCATTGGATGCCGCTACCGGACACATCGCGTGGAAGACGACGCAAGCGATCGCGGGACGTACCGAACTGTGGTTATCGGAGGGTGTTCTATTGGCGACCGGTCAGGGCAAGATGGCTGGTTATGACGCGTCCAGTGGCAAGCTCCGGTACGAGCGCGCCGTTTCGATGCGCCACTTCCCCGTCTTGGTCGGCGACACGATTTACGGCGAACCGATCGCGTACGATTTGCACACGGGCCAGCCGAGGACACGCAAAGATCCCATCTCGACCCAACCGACGACATGGACCTTCTTGCGGTCGTATGGTTGTGGCTCGATGGCCGCGGGCCAGAACCTGTTGTTATTCCGCTCGAGTACGCTTGGCATGGACGATCTCTTGTGCGACACGGGCGTGCACAATTTTGGCGGCGTGCGTGCCGGATGTTATGTCAACGCGATTGCCGCGGGCGGACTCGTGCTCATGCCGACATCGGATGCGGGGTGCACGTGTTCCTATTGCTACCAGACGACGGTGGCGCTCACGCCCGCCGACAAGAACGAAAACTGGTCGATTTTCTTCGAGCGGCTGCCGCGCGAATCGGTGGGCCACGCGGCGTTGAATCTCGGCGCGCCGGGCGACCAGCGTGACGGGACCGGGCGACTCTGGATCGCGACGCCCCGGCCACCGACGGTCGGCCGGCGCCAAGATATCGCCGTGCCGTTCCGGTTCGCGGCGCCGGAAGACTATGGTGCGTATCGCGTGGACTCCGATCTCGTTTCGATCGACGGAACCGATCGGCCCTGGATTTACACGAGTGGCCTGAAGGGCTCGGTGCGGGGCGAGTTGGACCTCGATATCCTGGACCGCGGTATCACGGCGTGGCCGGCCGATGGCAAGATCGTGCTCGACGCCATGCAACATGATCCGTCCTGGAACGGCTACAAGGAGGTCGCGGCGCGCGGCCCTGGCGCGAGGGCCGTTTTCCGCTACGATGACCAGAACTTGTACATTGCCTACAAACGCCCGGCCGGGCAAGGCGAGGACGGCCGCTTGTTGCCGTGGAAGCGGTCGGTTACGGAGGCTGACGGACCGGTTTGGAAAGACGATTCGTTCGAGATTTATTTGAGTGCGTTGCCCAAGGGGCACGATGTGCCGAGTCGCCGGTACTTGCACCTGGGGCTCTCACCGTCCGGTGCGTGTTACGACGCGTTGTGGCAGTATGTTACGCCTGCCCTGCCCGAATGCGCGATCCCGAAAGTGAACGCGACAATCGACGGCAAGACGAACGACTGGGACGGCCAGGGCCTGGAAGTTGTTTCGCTGCCCGGTCCCGGTGGATTGCAGCGGGCCGCGAGTGACCTGGATCCGTCGCTTCGGATCGGTTGGAACGGTCGAGGGATTGTCTTGCTGGTTCACGTCAAGGACAATGCCGTCTGCCCGGCAACGGGAAAACAGCCATTGCAATTCGGCGATTGCGTCGAGTTGTTCGTCGCTCCCGAACGCGGCAGCGATGCGAGTTATCGTCTGGTGATCGCTCCGGACGCGCAGGGTGATTCGACGGATTACCGCAGTCGCTTTGACGATTTGCGCAAGACAATTCACACGCAGTTGGCGGCGAACATCGCAGCGCGGCGCACTCGTGACGGGTACGTTATGGAAGTCTGCCTGCCGTGGGACAACTTGCGCCAGTCGGGTGATCAGGGCTCCCGTTTTGCAATGCAAGTGTTTGTCAATGATAACGACCGGCCCGGGCAGAAGTTCCAGTTCCAGGCCCGCTGGCATCCCGCCGGGGACCCGCGGCTCGACCGGTTGGCGTATCAGACGTTTCGTGTCGCCGATCGGCCGAGCAAGGCGTTGGTTTTCAAACGGGCGCGCGCGAAAAATCCGGATGGGTTGTTCGCGACGATACCGCCGTATCCTTTCCCGCAGGTGTTGCCTACGATCGGCGCGCAAAAAGAGGATGTCCAGTATTCGGCCCAATGGGATGTCGCCTCACGGGCCATCACCGCGGCGATCGCCGCCGAGATCGCGATCCCCTGGAAAACGATTGCCGCGGCCGGGTTGGATAAGAGCAACCTGATGATCAATGTCACGCGTCGCGGGCCGCTGGCCGAGGCGCCTGTTCTGGGCAAGGGCTTCGAGCGGCTGATCATCGTGCCGGCACGCTGCGCTCGACCGCGCGAAGTATCGGTGCGCCTGCACTTTGCCGAATTAGACGATGTGCGTCCCGGCCAACGCGTGTTTGACATCATGTTGCAAAAGCAAGTAGTGCTGAGCGATTTCGATGTCATGGCGGCCGCGGGTGGCAAGAATCGAGCGGTGATCAGACAATTTGATCACATCCCAACCACCGGCTTCGTGCGTGTCGAACTCGTGCCAAAATCCGGTTCGACCAACACGCGAACCGCCCCCATCCTGTCCGGAGTCGAGATCCTGGCACCGTGACAGCTCGAGAATTGATGTCGGCATGCATGGATCAACGCGCTTTGCGGTGCGGTGGGCGCTTCGCGTCCGCCGATGGCGGGTTCATCCCGTTGCGTAAAGCTACGGGTGGTCAACACCGCCCATCGGTATTAGAATCAGTCCTTTGCCGCGCGCCGGTCTCGTTGGCGATCTTCCATGATAGGCAAGTGCGGCATCGTGGCCCGTTCTGCCAGCGGCGCGGAATTCGGGCGAATTTCCCATCGATTTCTTCTCTAGCAATGGAAAACACGGACGCAACATGACGCGGCGATTTATCAACCAGTTAGGCGAACGGGAGACGGTTGACGAAGTCTTCCTGGTCTCCGACAAGCAACTCCGGACGAACCGAAACGGGAATCTTTATTTGCAGTTGCGGTTGGCCGATCGAACCGGTTCGGTCAATGCCATGCTGTGGAACGCCAACGACCAGATCTACTCGAGTTTCGAGAACGGCGACTACGTGCGGGTCCAGGCGACCACTCAGTTTTATAACGGTGCGCTGCAGATGATCGTGCAGCGGATTGATCGAGTGGATGCGACGACCGTCGACGAAAGCGAGTTTGCCACGCTGAATTCGGCCGAGCTGGACCGGTTGGTGACGCAACTGGCCGGGTTGTTACGTGGTGTGAGCGATCCCCATCTGCGCGCGTTGGCCGAGAGTTTTCTGATTGACGACGTGCTCATGGACAAGCTATCGCGTGCTCCGGCCGGGGTCAAGAACCATCATGCTTATCAGGGCGGTCTGCTGGAGCATGTGGTCAGCCTGATGGAGCTTTGTTCGGTCGTCGCACCGCGCTACCCGGAAGTTGACGCGGATCTTTTACTGCTCGGAGCGTTCTTGCACGATATTGGCAAGATCGATGAGTTGACGTACGAGCGTGATCTGGGCTACAGCGACGCCGGCCAGCTGATTGGGCATCTGATGATGGGGGTCGAGCTATTGGGTGATAAGATAGAGCAGTCCCAAGAGCTTTCCGGCGAACCCTTCCCGCGGGAGCTTGAATTGCGTCTGAAGCACATGATCTTGAGCCATCACGGGCAGTATGAATTTGGAAGTCCACGCTTGCCGATGACCATCGAAGCGATTGTGCTTCACTTCCTGGACAACCTGGACGCGAAAGTCCATGCGTTCAGCCAATTGATCACGACCGATGTGAATACCGAAAGCAACTGGACGCCATACAATTCCATGCTCGGACGCAAACTATACAAGGGTTCAACCACCCCCGTCGACAAGGAATCCACGCATGAGTCCGTCCGACCTTGAAGCCCAGATCCTGAAACACATACGGGCCAAGAACTACAAGCCGGTCAAACCGCGCGTCCTCACGAAGCAGCTGGGACTGGACGATATGCAACGTGGCGACGTACGCAAGGCCATCAAGCGGCTGGTCAAACGCGGCGCGTTATCCTACGGCAGGAATCACGTCGTGCGGGCGGGGCAGGACGGGGCGAATGGACCGAGCGGGCCGAACGAGGCGGATCGGGTCGGCACGTTCCAACGCACGGCGTCGGGCTACGGGTTTGTCAGGCCCAAGCGGCTGTTGGATGAAACGCCGGGTCCCGATATTTACATACCGGCCAGCCAGACCAGGGACGCCTCCACGGGGGATCTTGTGCGTGTTCGTGTGCGTGGTCGCAAGGGAACGGGTCCCGACGCCCGCGTGCGTGGTCAGATCGTGGATATCCTGGAACGCGACACGCACCAGTTTGTGGGCACCTACCGTCCGGCAGGTGAGATGGGGTATGTGACGGTCGATGGCCGCGTGTTTTCGACGCCGATTCCCGTGGGCGATCCAAGTGCCAAGAACGTGCGGGTCGGGGATAAGGTCGTCATCGAGATGATCCGTTTCCCGTCGCCGCGGCACGAGGGGGAGGCGGTCGTTATTGAAGTACTCGGCCCGCGGGGCGAGCCCGGCGTGGACACGCTGGGTATTATTCGCGAGTTCAATTTGCCGGACGAATTTCCCGAGGAAGTACTCGATTCGGCACGCGTGCAAGCGGACCAGTTTGACCCCGCGCAACCGGGGGATCGAATTGATCTGACCGATCTGACGATCGTGACGATTGACCCGGCCGATGCACGCGACTTTGACGATGCCATCTCGCTACAGAAACTGGCCAACGGCCACTGGCAACTGGGCGTCCATATCGCGGACGTGGCGCACTTCGTACCCTCCAAATCACCGCTGGATCAGGAGGCTCGCGAACGTGGCACGAGTGTCTACTTGCCGGACAAGGTGATTCCGATGCTGCCGGAGATTATCTCGAATCACCTGGCGAGTCTGCAACCGCACGAGGTCCGATTCGCCAAGTCCGTGCTGATGGAAATCAACGCCGCCGGCGTCCCGATCCACACGGAGATTCTACGTTCCGCGATCCGCAGCGATCACCGCTTCAATTACGAGGAAGTCCAAGACCTGCTGGACCGTCCGAAGGCGTGGCGGAAGAAACTTCCGGCAGACATCTACCAGCTGGTCCGGGATATGGACGAGCTGGCGATGTGTTTGCGTGGGCGGCGCATGGAAAACGGCTCGTTGGAGTTGGTCTTGCCGGAAATCAAGATCGATTTAGGTGATGACGGCAAGGTTGTTGGGGCACACGTGGCTGAGAACACCGAGAGCCATCAGATCATCGAGGAGTTCATGCTGGCCGCCAACGAGGCCGTGGCGCAATGGCTGACCGATCGGGGTGCCCTGTTCTTACGCCGCATTCACGCCCCTCCGTCACCGCTGAAGCTGCGCGATCTGACGCAGTTCGCACGTGACTTGGGGATCCCGTGCAGTGATCTGCGTAGCCGCTTTGAAATCAAACGCGTGCTGGAGGAAGTCGCGGGACGTCCCGAGGAGAAGGCGGTTAACTATGCGGTGTTGCGATCGATGCAAAAGGCCGTTTACGGCCCGCAGCCCGAAGGGCATTATGCGCTGAACAAGACGCAATATTGTCACTTCACATCGCCCATTCGGCGCTACCCGGATCTGACCGTCCACCGATTGTTGGACCGATTGGCCGCGGGAAAAAAGCCACGTGGTGACATGAACAAACTGACGATCCTCGGTGAGCATTGTTCCGACCGCGAGCAGCGGGCGGAAGCGGCCGAGCGCGAGCTGATCAAAGTGAAATTGTTAAGCTATCTGAATCAACGGCTTGGCGAACAAATGGATGCCGTCGTCACGGGCGTGGAAGAATATGGGCTTTTTGTCCAAGGTGTGGAACTGCCGGCGGAGGGTCTGATCCATATCAGCGCGCTACACGATGACTATTACCAGTACGATCCCGTTACCCATACCTTGACGGGCCGGCAAGAGGGGAATTCATATCGACTCGGCGACGTGGTGCGCGTGGAAGTCTATCACGTCGATCTCGATCGCCGCCAGCTGGACTTCCGCGTCGTCACGCCCCAGCAAGATGCGGCCCGTTTGACGCGGGCGAAGACGCCACGGCCACGAAAAACGAGACCGGCCAAAAGTCGCGCGCGGTCCGGACGCCTATCCGCCACGAAGAAGTCCACCCCCAAAGGTGCCAAGCCGAAGACAGGCAAGCGACGCACCGGTCGGTAGGGCACGCCGTGACTTTTGCCAGCACGCCGAACCCTCGCGCGGCAGATTTCGTCGGGATCGGGAAGACGCCACTCACAACGCAGGGAACATGTGTTCGATACGGTTACCGCGTTTCGGATCGCCGTGCTGGCACCCGCGATGCGCGAAACGGTCCTCGGTATCCGACGCTGTGAATGTGTGACAATAGTATGTCTCGGAGTGCGGGTTGGCCGGCGGCCGTGCCGACGATCGCCTAGGATGTCGAGCACTCTTGCTACCGCTGCACTTGGCGACTACCATTGACATTGCATGTGCATACAAGGTTAGCGTGTCAAAGTCAATGCCGAGCAGACCATGGCGACCCAATACACGATTGGCCAACTGGCCCACGCCGCGGAGGTTCCGACCACGACCGTGCGGTACTACGAACGCATTGGTTTATTGCCGCCCGAGGACCGCAGCCACGGTGGGAATTATCGACTGTATGGCGATGGGTCGGTGCGCCGACTCAAGTTCATACGGGCCGCCCAGGCGATTGGATTCAAGCTTGAGGACGTCAAAGCACTGCTCGGTGATGGCGATAGCTACCCGTGTTGTGGCGACGTGCAACAGTTGATCGAGGAGCGGCTTGCGGACATCGAACGGCGGCTCGGAGACCTGCGTCAGGTACGGCGAGTGCTGAAGCAATCGCTGAACGAGTGCCGGCAGGGTAGCCCGCGGAAGCGCTGTCATGTCATTGAAAAACTGCGTCGATCGTGATCGGCATTCGTCCGGTGATGGAGCAGGTCGGCGAGTGAAATCCGAATGCGGGTGGCCCGCAACGAGATTCCTGATTCATGTCATATCCCTTGATTACCAGTGCGGCCGGCGTTTTGAGTGTTCTGTGCGGCGTCTGCGCGGTGTTTTTTTTCTTGTAACAGCGGACGCGGTGGCGTCTGTTTCAGTATCTGCCGCCGCTGATATTCATCTATCTTGTGCCGGTCCTGTTATCGGAAAGCCGCGTAATTCCTTCGCACTCGCCGGTCTACGCAACGATGCGTTCGTTGCTACTGCCGATGCTGTTGGTCTTGTTGTTGCTCAAGGTGGATGTGGGGGCCGCGATCCGCGTGTTGGGTAAAGGGGTTTTTGTGATGCTGTTCGGCACGCTGGGTGTCGTACTGGGTGCGCCGGTGGCTTATTTTCTGGTCCGTGGCTGGCTCGGTCCCGAGGGGTGGAAGGCGTTTGGGACCCTGGCGGGAAGCTGGATCGGGGGGACCGGCAACATGGCAGCGGTCAAGGAGATGATTGATACGGGCGGGACCGAGTTTGGTTTGGCGGTGCTTGGCGATACGATGATATACATGATTTGGTTGCCCATTCTGTTGGCTTCCAAGAATGTCGCGGATCACTTCGGCCGGTTTACGAATGTGAGTAGCAGGCGGCTCAAGGCGATGGAACAAGCGGCGGGCGAGCTGGCGCGGGACGGGCGTGTGCCGCGGTTGCAGGACTACATCTATTTGCTGGCGATCGGCGTGAGTGTCGCATGGCTGGCCGACGTCGGGGCCGCCCACTTGCCGGCCGTGGAGCCTTACATTAGTGCCGGGACCTGGCGCATCCTGCTGGTCACGACCATTGGCATCAGTTTGTCATTTACGCCGCTGCGTCGGATCGCCGGCAGTCACAATCTGGCCATGGCGTTATTGTACTTGTTTGTGGCACGCATGGGCGCGTC
>CAZSOG010000042.1:0-12395 GCA_964607555.1 uncultured Pirellulaceae bacterium
TCTGAGTGTGGCTGGCGTTCAGTCGTGTGCTATTCCGATCTAAGACCAGATCGTGACCTGGGCGTGGCATGAAGCGAGTGGCACACCGGTCCGGGCGGTGGTCGACGTATCCGATGCGACTCTCACTGCCACGGTGCGCGTCACCGAACAATTGCATGCGATCGATCCTGACGATGCGGCCATCAGTCACCTGCACGCGGCCGCGGTCTTGGAGGACGCGCAGCGACGGGTCGGTTACGATCAAGTCATGCCGCAACCGCCTCCAGCGGCGGCTCGGCAAGCGCTCGATGCCGGGCCCGGCGTGTTGATCGAAGTTCTGGATGTGGCGCGCAAACAACGCTTCCGAGGCGCCGCCATCGCACTCCTCGACCAACTCGCGAAAACCGGAGATAGCACGCTGCTCCGCGGGACGAGCGGGCGTGTCAGCTCCGTGGCCGCCGCCCTGCTTGACCCGGACCGTCGAGTCCGTTTTGCCGCGGCGCGGGCCATTGTCGCGCTCGATCCCAAAGAGGCATACCCGGGCAGCAGCTACCTGCCGGACGTCCTTGGCTACCTGGCGAGCAGTGGCGGCCGCCCACGCGTGCTGATCGGGCACCCGAAGACCGATATCGCGCGGCTTCTGGCCATCCAGCTGGCGACGCTCGGTTTCGAAGGTGATACCGTCTCCACGGGGCGCGCGTTCGCGCTGCGGGCGTTTGCCAATCCCGACTACGCCTTCCTGCTGATCGACGATGCCATGACACGGCCGACGCAGCGCGAGTTGCGCCAGACACTACGCCGCGATCCGCGGACGGGCGAACTGCCGATTGGGCTGATCGTTCAGGACTTGGACCACTACCGCGGTCGCGCGATGGTCGACTCCGATCCGTTATCGCTGGTCTTCGCGCTCCCGCTAACCGCGACCGACATGGCGTTGGAAACGCGACGGTTGCTCAAGATCGCGGGCCGCCAGTGGTTACCTCCCGAACAACGGATGATGGAAGCAATTTTCGCGATAGAGACTCTGGCACGTTGGGCGGAAGAATCGACGACATATGGGTTCTACGATGTCATGGCACAGCAGAAAAGAATCATCCGCTCGTTTAATTCACAAGTTCTGTCGGTCAAAGCCGCGCGGCTGCTCGGTCTTCTGGCAACACCGGAAGCGCAGCTGACACTGGTTCAGTTCGCGAGCGAGCCGGCCCGGCCGCTGGCCGCTCGGCGTGCCGCGGTCGCCGCGTTCAAACAAGCGGTCGGCCGTCGCCATCTGCTGCTCACACGTGCCCAAGTGCTTGCCCAATATGACCGTTACAACGCAAGCGAGAATCTGGATCGTGATACCCAACAGGTGTTAGCCGCCATTCTGGACGTCATGGAGAAGCAGCGTCACGCGGCGACAAATGCCGCGGACAAGCAGCAGGCGCCAAAGAGAGATCACCGGTAGCGGGCCGCAAGGAGTCTTTTGAGAGCCGATGTCTCGATGCCAAACTACTTCACCAATCACCTGAACCGCACGGGCCCACCGGTACCGGGGATCGTTGGCACGAGCCCCGCGATGGAAAATGTGTATCGCATCACTCGGCGCGTGGCGCGCAGCCGTGCGTCCGTCCTGCTGCTTGGTGAAACGGGTACCGGAAAAGAACTGATCGCGACCGCCGTGCACCAATTGAGCAGCCGTCATAGCGGTCCCTTCGTCCGTGTGAATTGCGGCGCGTTGAGTGAGAACCTGTTGGAGAGCGAGTTGTTTGGGCACGTGCATGGCGCGTTCACGGGGGCGATCAAGAACCGTACCGGCCGCTTCGAAGCGGCACATACCGGTACCATCTTCCTGGACGAAATCAACTCGACCTCCCGAACATTGCAAGTCAAATTGCTACGTGTTCTCCAAGAGCGGGAATTCGAGCGGGTAGGTGACACGCATACGATCCAGGTTGATGTCCGGGTCATTGCCGCGAGCAACCGGGACTTGATGGAGCTGGTGGAGGCCGGCGAGTTTCGCGAGGATTTATATTGGCGGTTGAATGTGATGCCGATCGTTATTCCGCCGCTGCGGCACCGGCGCGAGGACATCAAGCCGCTCGTCGCGCACTTTCTCGACTACTACAATGAATTGAATGATCGCTACGTGGTCCACATTCAGCCCGCGGCCATGGCGGCTTTTGAAAGTTACGACTGGCCCGGGAACGTACGCGAGCTGCAGAATTATGTCGAGCGCGCCGTGGTCATGGCGGATGGCGACGAATTGACCATTGATCTGCTGCCGGATGTCGCGCGCGGTCATGGCCGGCCGCGGACCCGCGCACCCGGCGATGATCTCGATGCCTTGGTCTACGACGTCATCCGTGCCGGGCTCGCCACATCGGGCGATGGCGAGAACAACCTCCACGACAAAATCGTGAGCAATGTCGAGCGGCAATTGATCACGCAAGTCATGGAAAGCTGTGACAATGTTCAGACAAAAGCGGCAGCACGACTCGGCATCAACCGCAACACGTTGCATAAGAAGTTGAAAGAATACGGATTGGATTTGCAAGCGTAGGCAGATTAACGAGCCTTGTCATGTTATCTGGAATCGGTATCGTCTGTTTTGCATCGAGCTATGCCGTTACATTGGCGCTGGAAGTATCCAGGCTGCTGTTTCGATTGCGCGTTCGATGGCTGGTGATGATCCTGTTTGCGATGGCTGGCCTCTTAGCGCACACGCTCTATCTGATCAACATGGCACGAATGGAGTTAACGGCCGTTTCGCGCATCCCGTTCTCCAGTTGGTATGACTGGTGCTTGCTGGCGGCATGGGTTCTCGCCGCCACCTATATTGCATTGGCCATTCGCCGCCCGAGCACTTCGATTGGTGTTTTCTTGCTCCCGCTGGTTCTGCTGTTGATCGGCGTCGCCGTCGTCATGCGTGGTGCGGCACCGTTCGAGCGCCAGCAGGCATTGGCCTATTGGGGAATGGTTCATGGTTTCATGCTCCTCATGGGAACGACCACCGTCGCGCTTGGGTTTGCCGCCGGTATCATGTACTTGGTCCAAGCCAGTCGCCTAAAACGTAAACTACCGCCCTTGCAAGGCCTGCGTCTTCCCAGCCTCGAATGGCTGCAGCGGTTTAACCGACGCATGCTGATCTGGTCGACCGGCTGGCTTGGCATTGGCTTGCTGGCCGGCACCGTGCTCAACCTGATCCACCAGACATCCGGCCAGCGGACGCTTTCGTGGGTTAATCCGACGGTGATGACGTCTCTCGTTTTGTTCTGCTGGTTGCTTGCCGCAACCTGTTTCGAATCCTTTTACAAGCCGGCTCGCGAAGGTCACAAAGTGGCCTACGTGACACTCGCCAGTTTCGTCTTTCTCGGCTTGGTACTGGCTGCCGTCCTGCTTACCCATCATGCCAGCACCGTTCCAGGCGCCGGCAACGGTCCACTTCCCACTCAACCGGTGTTCGATCAGGGCGATTCACCCACTGAGCCTTTGGTTGACCCGTAACGAGGTGGTCCATGCGTGTGCAAGTTACTGGCTGCAGTCATCATTCGTCGAATGTCGCGCTGCGCGAGCAAATCGCGTTCTCGACCAATCAGGTAGCCGAGGCGTTGCGCGCACTGCGTGATCAAAATCCAGATTCCGAAGCCGTCCTGTTGTCGACCTGTAATCGGGTCGAGTTATATATCGGGTCGGCACGTGGCGAGGATCTCCCGGAATCGGACGCGATTGCACGTTTTTTTGCTCGCTTTCACGGTCTTGAACCGGCTACCGTACACGATCAACTGTTTCACAAAGTTGATGAGCATGCCGTTCGGCATTTGTTCACGGTCGCGTCCAGCCTGGACAGCATGGTGGTCGGTGAGGCACAGATTCTGTCACAAGTCAAACAGGCATTCGCCGCCGCGCAGAACGAAGAGACGGTCGGACCCCTGTTTCACCAGATGTTCCAGGCTGCCAATCGCGTCGCCAAACGCGTGGCGACGGAAACCGCGGTCCATCGGCGGCGTGTCAGTATCCCGAGTGTGGCCGTGACGGAGTACGCGAAACGCCTCTTTGAGACGTTTGCCGATAAGTGCGTTCTCGTCATTGGTGCCGGTGACATGGCGGAAGAAACGCTCCATTATCTGCAAGACGAAGGGGCTCAGGATATCATTATCGCCAATCGCACGCCCGCGCGCGCCCAACAACTCGCCACGCGTTTCGATGGGCGCGTCGCGCCCTGGGATCAACTGCTGGCACTGTTGGCGAACGCCGACCTGATCGTCAGCACGACCGGCGCGCAACAGCCGATCGTGACCCTCGATGGTTTCCGTTCCATCGAGCGCCAGCGGGCCGATCGCCTCCAGTTCATCCTGGATCTGGCCGTGCCGCGCGACTTCGATCCGGCCATCGATCAGTTCGCCAATGTCTATCTTTATTGCATCGACGATCTTAAAGTCGTATGCGACCGGAATCGCAAGGCGCGCGAAAGAGAATGGCCACGTGCCCAACGCATCATCGATGAGGAAGCAAATCGGTTCCTCGCCGCGACCAAGCACCGTGATAGTGCACCGACCATTCGCCGACTACGGCAACAGGCAAACGAAGTCAAACAACTCGAGTTGCAACGCTTGTTCCATAAACTGCCCGACGTCGATCCACATCAGCGCCGCGAGATCGAGCAATCCGTCGATCGCATCGTCAATAAACTCCTCCACCCACCCATGGAATCTCTGCGTGCTGAATCGGAAACCGAGTCAGGTCATGACCTGCTGGATGCCTTACGGCAATTGTTCCAAATCGATGACTAATTGGACAGCGCCACTTGGAAATGTCCTGTGCGAGTTCGACCAACGGGAGAACGGACCACGTCAATTCGCTATCCAGTCGGACGACCCTAACCGCCCTAAGAGTATCTACCGAACAGCGAAGTGATTCCAGCGGTCTCACTCTGCTGGCGGGTCGCCGGTTACACTCCTTCGACGGACGTGGACGTCTATCACACGTGTTTGAAACCAGAGTTTGGGACAGACTCCTCAGTCTTTATCATCCTTCTCACCGTCTTTATCATCCTTCTCATTCCTCTCATCGTCGTCGTCATCCTCGTCGTCGTCGAACTCGTCGTCCTCGTAGTCATCTGACCACTCATCATCCTCATACTCGTCCTCGTCGAGTTCATCGTCATCGACCTCTTCCCAGTCGCCTTCGAGTTCATCGTCATCCAAGTCCTCATCGTCGATTTCCTCGTCATCATCTACCTCTTCCCATTCGTCATCGAGGTAGTCATCGTCATCGTCATCCTCATCGTCATCGTCATCGTCATCGTCATTCTCATCCTCGTCATCATTCTCATCGTCATTCTCACTGTCGTTTTCGAGGTCATCCTCATTATCGTCCTCGACGTCGTCGTCGAAGTCCTCCTCCTCGTATGCGTTCGCGGGGTCCGTGGTCGACACGACCGTCGCAGTCAATGGAAACGACTGTTCATCATCAAAATCATTCGCTGGTGGTTGGTGCGACGATGTAGTATTCACGTCCGCGTTCTCCTCCTGTTGTTGGTCGTCGGTCGGCCCACCGGCCGGTTTGGCATCGGCCACGGGGAGTGGGTCACGGCTATCGGCGTGCGGACATTCCGCACGTGGCAGTTGGTCCAATGTTTGCAGACCAAATAACTGTAAGAAACGCCGGGTGGTTGTGTAAAGGTAGGGGCGTCCCAATTCCGTACTACGACCACCAATTCGGACCAAATCACGGTCCATGAGTTGGCGAAGGATTTCACCACAGCTGACGCCGCGAACCGCTTCGATTTCCGCGCGGAGGACGGGTTGACGGTAGGCGACGACGGCCAGCGTCTCCATCGCGGGCGCCGACAACCGAACTTCGGCTGGAACATGCTCCAATCGCCGTAACCACGGTCCAAACTGGGGGCGGGTCAGCAACTGAAAACCGCCGGCAATCTCTTCCACGCGAAACGCATGGCCATTTTCGTCATAGACTTGGTTCAGCTGGCGAATGCCTGTGCGTGCCGCCGTCCCATCGGCCAAGCCCGCGTAATGGGCCAGTTTACGGCTATTCAATGGCTCACGGGCGAGCAGGAGTACGGCTTCCAGTCGTTGGCGCTGCTGGTTCGATTCCGATGTGTCGACCGCATCGCGTACGTAGCGCGCGAACTGCCACGAAAGGATGGCTTTGGGCCCTTTCCGCGTGCCCCGGCTCGGTGTTTGCCGGTAGCGCAGCGCCACGGAATGAAGCTGCCGTGCAGGTTGGATCATTGTGCATTGCATAACCGTAGGGTACGGCCAGGTCCGGCTATTGGGCAACCCCGCAATTACCTTCGACCCAGCGTCTGGGCATCGAGCCACTGCTGAATATTGTCCGCGACGCGCTGCATCGCCGTTGCCGGCTCCTTGGAGCGTGCCTCAAATTGCTTGCAATATGTGGGGTTGTTTGGTAACGGTATCCGGCAAGCAAAAAAATACCCGTTCTGCTGATCGTCCGGGCGCGTGGAGTTTAACCGTTCCAATCGCAGCCAGGTCGCTCCCAAGTTGCGTAAACGCAGCTCAATTGCGTGCATTTGTGCCCCTTGTGCGCGCGACACCGGATCTTGCCGCCGCGCGCGTTCGGTTGCATCGTCCACCTGAGTCCCTGGTGCGAGTTCACGATTCACGGCGCCGCCGCGCGTGGACACACTGTTTCCCGCTTGCGGTAGTGCCAACGGTTTCCGCTCCAATAGCCGCGCGCTACCGGGATCGCCGTCTTGCGAACCACCCGCCAGCGTGATGATCCTGTCCTCCGATTCGTTGTGGCGCGCACCGGTCAACGCCCAGACGGGCATGATCACTAGAAACGATATGACGATGCCCATTCGCAGCACAATTGTGCCAAGGGTCGTCCATTTCACACCGGAATAAGCCATTTTGCCCATCCCATGGCCATTGCGAACCGTGTTTTTGCCGGTACCGTTCGGGGGACTTCACAGCGAAGTCGCGAATCTTAGCCGGAATGTGGTTTCGAGAAAAGAGAGTTTCCGTCGCCCCGAATTCGCATCCTTTTTGAGTTATACTGCTACTGAAGTTCCAATGTCCGTCCTCCTGGTCCCCACAGGTTGATGATTGCGACCCCGTCGTGTTAACTGGGTCGCCGTGCCCAAGCGAGTCATGCCCATGTCCACCCCAGATCATCCCCCGGTGCTGACCCGATCCCGACGGCGCCCCATTGCCAGCATCTTCATCGGTTGTTTGGGCATCTTGGCGTTCATTGTATTCGTCATTCTCGTGGTTGGAGGCATCTCCGGTGAAGAGTTCTCACCGCAGTCATTCACGCGTCGGTACTATTCCTATTGGCAGATTCCGGCTCTTCACATCCAAGTGTGGCCTGTTCGCAGTGAGCCCGCGAGCAATTCGGTGACGGGCTACCTGACGCAAAATAAATTCATCCCAGCCGCCGGGGGGCCGATACGTTGGGATCTTGTGCACAGTTCGACCATCCGCTCGGTCTGGCAGCAAGGCGATGCCGCCATATTAACTAGATATCTGGACACGTTTGACCCGGAATCTTCCGATTACTTTTGGATCACGTGGACAAAAACGCACCGTAAATTAGCGGTTTTGTTGTGGCCGGCCGTCGCGCGTTTGGCACGCGCGAATCTCTACTACCGTTTACCGGTGGTTTTTGACCGCGCATTGGTCGCCAAGGACCCAAAACAGTTTGGACCCGCGCTGCGGGCGTTAATTGCAAAGAAAAATGATCAACCTTGACCATAACTCCACGACCCCCGCGCATCCCGATGTTGTGCGCGCGATCCGCGACGCCCTGTTGGCCCGGCACGGGAACGCTTCGAGCACCCATGGCTCGGGGCGTGCCGCACGGAACGTGCTCGAAACAACGCGACAACGGATTGCACACTTACTCGGCGCCCGCACGACCGGCATGCATTGCGACCGCGTGATCTTGACCAGTGGCGGAACCGAAGCAAATAACCTCGCTTTGTTTGGCATCGGTGGTTCCGCACCCGGCCGGATCATCGTATCCGCGGTCGAGCATCCGAGCGTCCTGGAAGCTGCCGACGAGTTGGCTCGACGTGGATTCGAGCTATGTCGGCTCCCGGTCGGCTCCGACGGCGTTATCGATGTGGCGGCCTGTGCGGCCCTTATCAATTCGGATACGCGTCTGGTCAGTCTGATGTTGGCCAACAATGAAACGGGCGCCCTGCAACCGGTCCAACAGGTGGCGGCTCTCTGTGCCGAACGGGGTATTCCCATTCACACCGATGCGGTCCAGGCCGTTGGTAAGATCCCCGTGGGGTTTCGTGCTCTTCAAGTCACCGCGTTGACACTCAGCGCGCACAAGTTTCACGGCCCGCGCGGCATCGGTGCTTTGTTGATCCGGTCGGACCAGACCATTGCTCCCCAGCTTTTTGGTGGCCACCAGCAGGACGGTCAACGTCCCGGGACCGAGCCAATTGAGCTTGCCATCGGGATGTGTCGGGCACTGGAGATTGCCGCTCAGGAGGGGGGCATGCGTCAGACACGCATGCTGGCGCTGCGCGATCGCTTCGAGGAGTTATTACGTGATGCCAACATTGGGGTAATCGTCAATGCGTTGGCCGCGGAGCGGCTACCTCACACATCAAACGTCGCTTTTCCCGGAATCGATTGCCAAGCGCTGCATATGGCGCTGGATATGGCGGGCGTGGCATGTTCGGTCGGTTCAGCCTGTGCCAGCGGTGCTGCTCGACCATCTCACGTCTTGGTTGCGATGCAGCTGCCTCAGGAGATTGTCGACGCCTCACTCCGGTTCAGTTTGGGTGCTTTCACGACCCGGCAAGACATTGATAACGGGGTCGATCGAATCGTCGCCGTCGTACGCCGGCTGCGTGCCAAGGTCGGTTCTCGTAGGCCGAACTGATCGGCCAATCCAATTGGGATCCGCGATCACGATGAACGGCTCCGGATCGCCCTGCGCCCATTCCTCCCGATCGCTTGAGCCGTTCGGTCGTATTTCTTTCCATGGCAATGGGTTGCGTCTTCGGGAAAGTGGCCGAAAAGGGCCTCTTTGGGCTCCCACGCCAGGCCTGAAACGGCTACAATGAGAACTTTGCCGATCGGTTTTTGGCACACGAACAATTTCGCATGAGCGGGGATGGAGTCCGAGTGGTAAACGGCGTTTTTTCACTCTCTTTCAGCACGTATTCTTCCAATGTTCCGACCGAATCGAGCGGGCTCGGTGCGAACCGTGTGCCTGCGCGCCGGTACATTGGGGGTCGCGCGAATCGTTTGGTTCAGGTAGCCGCCGAATCGTTGCTGAAAACCGAGCCGATCTATAACCCACTGTATTTTTGGGGACGCACGGGTACCGGCAAGACGTTGTTGGCCGAGGGGCTCGCCGAACAATGGCGTGAGTATCATGCTGCCGAGAGCGTGCATGTGACTTGCGGCGCGGATTTCGCGCGTGCCTATGCCAACGCCGTCGATACCCAGGGCCTGGCCGATTTTCGCCATCGGTTTCGCCAAATCGGTTTTCTGGCGATCGACGACATTCACGAGATGCAACGAAAAACCGCGGCCCAGCGTGAACTGGTTCGTACGCTCGATATTCTGCTCGCCGCTGGCGCCGTCGTCCTTGCCACGTCCAACTCCGCACCGACCGAGAATCACGCGTTTGTCGCGCCGCTGCGTAGCCGTTTGAGCTCCGGACTCACGGTCCCCTTGACGACGCCGGGACCCGAAGCCCGCCAGCTCCTGCTCCGCTATTTTGCGGCCCTGCATGATATCGAGCTACACGAAGACGTCCTCAATCTGTTAGCCAATCGTCTCAACGCTCGGCACGCCAGCGTCCCTGATCTCAACCGCGTCATCTTGCAATTGCAACAAGCGGCCGCGACGCAAGATCAGTCCATGACCATGACATTTGTTCGCAAGTTTCTCAACGAACAGGTCGATTTGAATCCGCTCGAGTTATCGGCGATAGCCGAGCAGGTCAGTCGTTTTTTTACCATCGATGTCCGCGATCTCCGCGGTCCTCAACGACGACGTCATATCGTCCGGGCGCGCGGCGTCGCGATGTATCTCGCCTGGCATTTGACCGACAAGAGCTTGGCGGCTATTGGTCGATATTTCGGCAAACGTGATCACACCACCGTCTTGCACGCATGCCGTAAGACTGAATCGCTGCGGGATTCGGACCCCATGATCGACCAGGCAATCAACCAGCTATCACAACGGCTCGAAGTGCCGTGATGTTACCCCGTTGTCAGTTGTTCATCATCCCCCAGGTGAATTCCAATATTCAAAATATACCGCCGCCACTTTGAAATGTCCTGTGCGAGTTCGACCAGCGGGAGAACGGACCGCGTCAATTCACTATCCAGTCGGACGAACCTAACCGCCTATAGAATAACCCAGAAACTGTCGAGATCGCTCCAAAACCGAGGCCTGGAAAACATGTCGATTCGTGTTGATTCATGTCAGCTAATCGCCATGAATTGAACAGTCATAAGCGACATCCACTCTAGAACCGATCAATCTTGCACCGTGAATGAACATATTATTGACCTGCAATTCACTTGTTTTCCACCCTGTTTCGAGGGTACGGCTGGATACCTAAACGAAAGCGTGACAGAAGTTTATCGGCGTTGGCATCCGAACATTCAACAACCATGTGGATGGTATTAATACTACTGCTAAGAAATATATAAGAAGGAAGAAAGAGTATTACGTCACGCTCAAAGTGATTGTGAAAGGTAGTTCGCCCATGAAGTTTACCTGTGAACGGGAAAAAATGTTGTCCGTTTTTCAGATCGCGGCAAGTGTTGCCCCGAGTCGCAGTCCGAAAGCCATTTTGCAAAACGTGCTGCTCATCGTGACTGAGCAGGGAGCCACGATGATGGCGACGGACATGGAAGTCGGTGTACGCATTGACGTGCCGGGGATCGAAATTGAGACGCCTGGACGTGCGGTTTTACCGGTCGCGCGGTTCGGATCGATATTGCGCGAAAGCGTGGATGCAAAGTTGGTGGTCCAAGCGGAGCCGTCAGGGACCATGGTTCGGGGCGAGCGCAGCGAGTTCAATTTACCGGGCGAGGATCCGGACGAGTTCCCGGAAGTGGCGGAATTTGACGCGACGAAATACCACGAGGTGCCGTCCCGTCTGATGCGCGAGCTCATTCGGCGAACACTCTTTGCAACGGATACCGAAAGCGGGCGATACGCGTTAGGCGGTATCCTGCTTGAATTCGAAGCGGACAAGATTATTGGGGTCGGCACGGACGGCCGACGCCTGGCGAAAATGGAGGGTCCAGCAAAGAGTGTCGGACAACATGAGATGTCGGAATCACCGACGATCGTGCCGGCCCGCTCGATGCAGTTGATCGAACGAGCGCTGACCGATGGTGACGGCGACGTTCTGGTATCCGCGCGGACCAATGATGTGTTGCTCAAAGGGGCACGCGGTACGATTTTCTCACAACTCGTCGAAGGTCGATTCCCCAAATGGCGGGACGTGTTTCCGAGACGGCGTGAGGCGGTGCAAATCGAAATGACGGTTGGCCCGCTGTATTCGGCCGTGCGCCAGGCGGCGATCGTGGCGAGCGACGAGAGTCGTGGCATCGACTTCGCCTTTGGCGACGGGGCGCTAGTCCTCTCAGGTCGAACGGCGGAGGTCGGCCAGTCGCGGGTCCAGTTGCCGATCGCGTATGATGCGCCGCCGATCACACTCACCCTGGACCACCGCTACGTGGCTGACTTTCTGAAAGTGTTGGATTCCGAGAAAGCGTTCACTTTGGAAATAGAGAACGCCGAGTCGGCTGCCCTTTTGACGACGGACGACGGCTATGGGTACGTTATCATGCCATTGGCACGGGACCGTTAGGCCGCGACGCTGTCGCGGCGGGGAATGCGTTGGTGAGAAACAATCGATGGTCAAGCGTGAACAAGATGAGACCGTGCGGGAACTCCAGCGTTTCGTGAAGTCGCGGCAGTATTACCAGAAAGGTCCGAAACCGATCGGCGATCTGTTGAGTCGCCTCATGTCGCGAAAGGCATACGCGCAGATCCAATCGACGGATCAACGCGCTGCGGCGTGGAGTCGCGTCGCGGGCGCCGAGTTGGCCGCGAACAGTCGTGCGGGGAATGTACGTCGAGGCGTGCTCGATGTGATCGTGCGAAACTCGATTGCGGTCCAGGAATTGACGTTTCAAAAAAAACGGCTGGTGAAAAAGATGTTGGCCGAACTGCCCGAGCTGAAGATACACGACATTCGATTTCGGGTAGGGGAAATCGATTGACTCTGTTCAGCCACGCTCGCGTGGTCGTACGGGCTCATCCCGCGTGTGGCGTGGGATCAATAACAGGGCCAAGGATATCGATGATGACCAAGTGATTGGTCCAGGTGATTAAGAGAGGGTGACAATCCAGGAGTAGGCCATGCTGGTCTGCTCTTGAAATGGACGGATCTTATTG
>CAZSOG010000043.1:0-12309 GCA_964607555.1 uncultured Pirellulaceae bacterium
AGAGAGCCGGCTGGCTCGAGTTGCGGGGGCGAATCAGCCGGTAAGAATCGGTGGTCCCACATGATTGGGAAACCATCCCAGCAGCCTGTTTTCAGCACGGGACCCGTGGAGAATTCGTTGGGGGGCGACTTTTGGTTTTCGATGTTGACGGTACCATTCAATCTTAGTTGAGTTGCGGTCACGCGGCCGCGTCAGGAGTAACGAGATGAGTAAGATTTCACGACGTCGTTTCTTGGGGACATCGGTGGCGGCCGCGGCGGCGGTGTCGGCCACTCCGTATATCGCACGTGCCCAGAAGCCGAATGAAAAACTTGGTGTGGCCGTGGTTGGCGTGAATGGACGCGGCCAGACTCACATGGGGGCTTATCTTAGCGATCCACGTACGGTCATCCTGTACATTGTCGACGCGGACGAGAAAGTGGGCCGTGCACGCTGCCAGAGAGTGACTGAGAAACAAGCGGGGATCAAACCGAAGTTCGTGCGCGACATGCGCGAGGCGTTTGCCGATGACGCGGTGGATATCGTCAGTACGGCAACTCCCAACCATTGGCACGCGTTGGTGGGCATCTGGGCGATGCAAGCCGGCAAGGACGCGTACGTTGAAAAGCCGGTTTGCCACGAGATCGCCGAGGGACGCGCGCTGATCGCGGCGGCCGAAAAGTACAATCGGATGTGCCAGGTGGGCACGCAATGCCGGTCCAGCGTGGCCGTGCGCGGCGCGGTCGCGTTCATGCGTGAAGGTGGGATCGGCGACGTCCGGTTCGCGCGTGGGCTTTGCTACAAACGCCGCAAGTCGATCGGGCCACTGGGTGACTATCCCATTCCAGCGACCGTGGATTTCAATCTCTGGTCGGGGCCCGCACCCTTCACAACGCCGCGTTGCACGCGCCAGCGGTTCCATTACGATTGGCACTGGCAACGCCTGTATGGCAACGGCGACCTGGGCAACCAGGGCCCGCACCAAACCGATATCGCGCGCTGGGGACTTGGGCTGGAAACGCATCCGCTCAGCGTGATTTCGTACGGCGGCCGGTTGGGCTACCAAGCGGAAGTTCATGATGACAACTATGTGGATGCCGGGAACACGGCCAACACGGAGGTGTCGATCTACGATTACGGCGACAAGTGCATTGTCTTCGAAACACGCGGTCTGTCCGTGAACGACTCAGCCGATGAACAGCTGAACAAGCTGTTCCAGAGCACGAAGGGCAACAAGATCGGTGTCGTCTTTTACGGGACGGAGGGCTACCTGGTCCAAAAGAGTTATTCGCATTGCATTGCGTACGACAAGGACATGAACGTCATCAAGGAGTTCAAGAACGGTGGCGACCATTTCGGCAATTTCATTGGTGCCTGCCTGAGCCGCAAGGTCGAGGATCTCAATGCGTATGTACTCGAAGGGCATCTTTCCGCCGCGCTGAGTCACCTGGGGAACATCTCGTACTATTTGGGCGAGCAGAACAAGGTCTCGGCCGAGGAACTCAAGAACAAGATCGCGGGCGTGAAGAGCTTGGATGACAACGTCGCGACCGTCGAACGGACGCTGAAGCACCTGACGGACAACGGCGTTGATCTGGATAAGTACCCGGTTTCATTGGGGCCGCTGTTGAAGTTCGATCCGAAAGCCGAGATCTTTCCGGATGCTCCCGACGCGACCAAGCTGATCACGCGCGAGTATCGCGAAGGGTTCGTGTGTCCACGGGCCGACAAGGTATAACACGTCACGCACACCCGTGCGATGGGAACCTGATCAAGAACCCTCTTGTCGAACATCGGTTCGGCAGGAGGGTTCTTTGTATCTCGGCACGCGAGTCCACCGTCATTGGCGTGGATCAAGGTTGCATTTCTTGTAACCGTTTACGGACCAAGAGAAAAAGAACACTAATCGACGCTAATTCTCGCTAATGTCGGAAAACCTCATCTTGAAACGCCTTCGACTTTTCCACGACCTGCCGGATTTATGTTGCGTATTGCAAACTTCCCAGGGCGGTATCATTAGTGTTGATCAGCGAAGATTAGTGTTTCTTGATAGCAGATGTCGTGAACGGCTACTATTTCTCAAAGGCGATCCTGAGCTGCCGGCGCACGATTCACTTGGCGGCCGTCGGCTTCTCGAATCGAGCTTCTTTTTGCATGAGAAGAGGCCGCACCACGTTACGCCAGATGACGTAGCCTTTGCGGTTCATGTGCAGGTTGTCGTTTTCAAAGATGTCCTGCTTCACGTGGCCGTCGGCGTCGAGCATCGGCGTCGCGATGTCAATGAAGGTCAACCGGGGATCGGCGCCGCATTGGGCGGCGATCAGCCGATTGGCTTCTTGCATTCGCGGCCAGAGATGCCAGCGTTTCACGGACGGCTTGATGGCCAGGAAATAGACACGCGCGTCGGGAAGCGTCTTGTGGATCCTGGCGACAACCGCGTGGAATGTGGCGGCAATCTTCGCGGGTGGGATGTCGCCCGCCGTGTCATTGTCACCTTCGTAAATCATGACGGCCCGCGGTCGATAGACAAGCACGACTCGGTCAAGAAAATGCAACAGGTCATTCATGTTGCTGCCGCCAAAACCACGTGCGATCACGGTCAACGGGGCGAGATCTTGGTGGATCATGCCATGCCATTTTCGCATGCTGGAACTGCCGACACATACGATCGCTCCCGCCGGCGGCCGGCTGATCCCATCCTGCTTCTCGAACTGGCGAATGGCTGGCTCGAACCGATCAGGATTCGGGTAATGCTTTTCCTGGCCCTGGCCGGTGTTGACCAGGAATGCCAATGAAGTGACACAGAAGATATACTGGAGCGGTCGGCTAATTCGTTGTGAGGTGTTCATGCTGTGTGGTTTCCTTCGATGTCACGTCGTGCATTGGGCGTGGCGGGCGTGCCGGTTAGAGACCATGCTTGATCATAAGCAACCGTGACAGTGGCGGCAAGGCGCGCTCCGGTCGCCCTCTTCATGTGGGCGGCACAGGTAGGTCCTTTCTCCGCAAAGGACCGCTGCAGCGTCCGTGGCCCAACCACCGGCCGCGCCAAGAGCCCATGACGACCCGTGGAACCAGGGTATCGGAATGCACGGCTCCACGCCGTTCTTGGAACGGCCGAATATGGCGGTCTGGACTGTTCGATATGTGATCGCGCGACTACCGTTAGAGTATCGTTAGAGACGTTGTGGGACGAAACTCGTGGCTCTTGAGTCAAGTTTTTGCGGCGGACTACGCATGGGGCGTGGACGGGGAGAAGCTTGGGATTCGGGTTGCTCGGTGGGGCGTGAGGGAAGTGCAAGGGGACACGCGATTGGGGTTGCGCGCGGTCGGTTTGGAAAACCGACCTACATTTGCCGCCCACCTGGATATCGGGCGGCGTCGCGAATCGCTTTTTGGGCGCTACACGTAGAGCGGCTCTCCGAGCCGTCTCGGCCAAGGGGATCCGCCAGTTGGTTGGAGGCAACGCCTTGTTGGATTCTTAGGCGTCAGATGTGCGCGTGTTTTATGACCGGGTGTCTCTACCAACGTTTGGGCGCGCGCCCTGGTCATTTGTTGGATGAGTGCGTCTCCGCTTCAGACTGGCAGAGCCTGCCACCGCTTGTGGGTTGCCGGCCGCGCGCGTGATGAATTGGAGTGGCGTTCACGTCTGGTGAGTACTGACTTGCGCTTTGCAATGTCTATCGTATGGCAAGTAATCGGCTGGCGGTGTCCCGGCACGCGTGGGCTTGCTTAGCGTCCCACGTCCCGCGTGTCCGACGGTTGCACGCGCATCGCTTTGCGATTCTCCCGCTGGATCGCATCATACACTTCCTGCCGATGGACTGGGATGTCCTGTGGTGCGTCGATGCCCAGGCGAACTTTGTCACCACGAATGTCCACGATCGTCACGACGATCTCGTCCCCAATCATGATGCTTTCGTCGCGATGTCTGGAGAGAACGAGCATCACTGGCTCCTTCTTCTTTATTGGGCGGGTCCTGTTGCGGAGCCCCCCGAAATTTCTGCCAATACTGAACAATTGAAAGACCGATAACACAAGCGCGTCAGCCGTTCGACTTTCCGACTACTTGAGCAGTTATCGGTAACCCACGTTGCCCAGAATCACACAACCATTTGTGGGTGGCGTTTTACCGGCGGCAACGAATGTGTTGGCATGCAAAGCGACGCACCTGGCGCATTTGAACGACACGCATCGATTGCAGCAATTACGCCGGCATCCGCGGGGGGGCACGCAACCGGCATAAACCGCGTCGCTCGGGCGGGGAGCGCCCGACGGCGCGGCCCACGCGGAGGCCCCATCGGACTGCTGCTGAAAAACCGGGGTTCCCGGGCCAACGTACTTGCCCCACCGCCGGTCTCACGCGGTCTTGCGCCACTCCGTCGCGCTGGCCCGACCAGGCAGCTCGACCTGCAGCGGTTGCTGATCCGTCGTGATGATCTGACAGCCCAGTCGACGGTCAAGGTTGATCAGCACGGGGGCGCGCAAGTTCATCGTGATGTGCCCGTTTTCCTTATTCACGACGCAGAGTGCGTAAATCCGGTCCTTGGCATCCAATTCGAGTGTCCGTAACTGACTGTGGCCAACACGCACTCGGTAATCGCGCACGAAACGGCGGGGGCTGACGACCGCCAATGCGGTCGCGGGCTGTTCGGAGCTCTGAAGCCATCCGATCGAGCTGTTATTGGGGTCGGCCAGGAGGACCCATTGTTGGACGTGTTCCAGTCCAATCAGCCCCTTGCGAAACCTGATCACGTCGCTGGCGTCAATTTCCAGTAGGCCGAACCGTGTTGTGTGAATCCGCATCACCGATCCCCAATTCCCCGAAGAAATGCGGGCCTGGATCGTCGTTGTTTGCGACAATCAGGACAGCCGTTCAAGAACCATCAACGACCAAGGCGTGCGCGCCACCATCCGGCACGGCGCGCGGTCGCGTATACATTGCTTTCATCGGGTTCGAACGATCCCTATCGCCAGAAAAACCGCGACAATCGGACCTTTTTTACAAGAAGTCCAGCAGTGTCAATTGGAACAGGCCGGCCATCGTCTTCAGCGAGGCCTGGTAGGCCGTTTGCCGATTGGCAAAATCAGACACGGCCTTGGTCATGTCAATGTCGATTTCATCGGACAACGTCGATTGCAATTGCAATTCCTCATTTTCATGGCGTGTCCGTAACGCGTCGAGCGTTTTGCCGTGCGCGCCGAGTTCCGCGCGGCCGAAGCTCAAACGATCGTAGTCCTCGTCAAACAGTTTGAGGACGCGCTGCACCTCTTCGACATTTTGGTCGACCAGGGCGTCGCGGAGCCGAAGCAGCGAGTTGAAGATACCGTGAACCTCCTGGGTATTGGTATCCGCGCCGGAGAGTGTGTCGGCCGTTCCACCGGCGGTGACGGCAATCGGCCCGGTCTGCGTGATGTGGCCCGTGCCGTCATTGGTCGGATCGTTCGTCAGGTCCAACTGGGCGGTAAACGTGCCCTCGGTGTTCACGGCACCGATCACCGTGTTGGCCGTCGTCGCCGTGGGATCGACATCGACCGTCAGTGTCTTGGTCGCTCCATCATAGCTTACCAGCGCTTGATCACCGGTCGCGGCACTGTTGACGAAGACCACGTTCACGTCATTCCACGCCGTCCCGCGCTGCACGGACGTTATTGCCAGGCCGTTGTTCACATCATTGGGAGGCGTGAATTGCAGCGTGGCGGTCGCCGGGGTCGCGGCCCCAT
Source organism: uncultured Pirellulaceae bacterium (assembly GCA_964607555.1). Classification (GTDB taxonomy): domain Bacteria; phylum Planctomycetota; class Planctomycetia; order Pirellulales; family Pirellulaceae; genus JAJSAJ01. The sequence goes on from CAZSOG010000043.1 coordinate 5,701, forward strand.
CCGAGCTGACCACGGCCCGCTGGGCGTCGCGAGCCACCAATCCCAAGTCCCATGCGGCAAAACTGCCCGTCACGCGGCTGATGGTCAGTGCGCCGGCCCCCACCGGGTTGTCATCCACGATCTCCAACCCGTTGCCGTGGCTGCGCAATTGCGCCGTGACCGCGGTAATCGGGTCCTGATTGTCCGGGTGATTATTGATCAAATCGATGACCTCGCCGACCGTCGTCGCCGCGGAGACATCCACGCTAAACTGAGTGCCGTCGTTGCGCTGAATCGTGAAATCCGGTCCATCCGCGACTTGGACGCCGCGCTGGTGGTTTAGGTCACTGAGCCGAGTGCCGAGGGTCGTCGTCCGCAAGCCGAGGTCCGTGGCCGTCGTACCGCCGTTTTCGCCGACAGAAAAGTCACTGCCACTCAGCCGGGAGCGAAGATTGATCCCGTTACGGTCCGAGTTGATATCTGCCACGACCATGGCGTCCGAACCGTTCAAGGCGTTCAGGAGGTCTTCGACGGTCTCCGCGTCGGCGAATTGAACAACGTGTGTCTCGTCCCCGTTATTGATCTGAAAACCGGCTTCCCGGTCCCAGTCCTTACCGCTCCCTTCCTGGGTCACACCGGTCGCGTCGATATCCACCGGCCGGGCACCCCCCACGGCTGCCGACGTGGTATCCTGGTCGTTCAGCCGCGCTTCAAAGCGAGTATCGAAATCGGGGTTGGCGCGCAACGCCGCGATCACCTGATTGGCCGAACTCTTGCCCGGTTCGATAAAGACGAAGACCGTGTTTGCCGCGCCACCACTATTTCCCGTGTTCCCGCGCACGCCCTGATCACTTGCCAGCACCGGCGCGGTTGGATCGAGTGTTTCGCCGAACGAGGTATCGGCGGTCGCAGTAAACTCGCCGGACGCGTCGATGGCGGCCACCAGCGTCCCAGCCGTTGTCTGATCGGCCGCGTCCACGCCGATCGTCAATTCGCGTGTGGCCGGATCGTAGTTCACTTGCGCGGCATTACCGAGCCCGGTCACCGGCGTGACCCGAATCTGAATATTATTCCAGTCCGTGCCGGGCGCCGTTGCCGTCAAAATCAGGTCGTTGCCCAGTCCCGTCAGCGGCATGGCGGCGCGCGCGGCAACCGGGGCCGCGTGCACCTCGGCCCATTCGTTGCCGGCAGTGACTCCCGGTGCGGCGTGCAAGAGCCCGTCGTCCACGAATTGCACGGTATAACCGTTGTGGTCGGTGCCACTCTGGCGGGCCTCAATCACCACGTCGTTGTCACTGCCGGCCGAGCGGACGATGACGCGGGCGCGCGTGCCGAGAATATCGTTCAGCGCGGTTGTCGGGCGGAGGATCGGGTCTAGGTCCGCGCCCTCAATCGGCGCGCCGGCGGCACCCGCCGTCCGTACGATACCGAGGTCGCGTGCCGTTGACCCACCGACCGGATCGACCACCGACAAGCCGCCCGCGCCCCCTTCGATTTCAACGCGCAGGCCGGTCGTGGTGATCGTCGCGAACACATCGGTCCCGGCCGGCGGCTGGCTCTCGATCGCCCGTACCACGTCGCCAACCGTCTCCGTGTTCGTCAGGTCGACCGTAGAAGAATTGGCGCCGTCCGAAATAATGATACTCCCCAGCGCGATACCCTGTCCCGACCGCAAATCCGACAGTTTGGTATCCGCCGAAAGCACGGGATTGAGATCAACGCCACGCATTTCCGTGGAGACGGTCCCGAACAGATCCGCTGCCGGCGTATTCGTGGCAAACGGCAGGTCGACGTCCGCGAAACTGCGTAGAACCGTGTCGTTACCGAAGTAACCGATGTAGGCGCCAACGACTTCAAATGGGGTTTCGGTCGCGCGCGATCCGCCAAACAGGTGACGGTCGCGAAACGTGCTGTTGCCCGCGTTCATCATCTGCTCGATGGCCTGCCGCACCTCGACGCCAATGGATTGTCGCTCAAGGTCGCTCGTGGTGCTGTCGGCGCCGCGAATGGCCAGTCCGCGGACATTCGCCAGCAGGTCCGCCACGCCCGACAGCGCCGTGTCGGTGGCGTTAAGATATGACTGGCTCGTGTCCAGGTTGACCTTAACCTGCGTTTTCTGTTCCAGCTGGCGTTGGAGAGTAATGGCGCGCGCCGCCGCCGGGGCGTCGTCACTCGGTGCAATGACCCGACGCCCCGTCGATAAGTGCTGCTGAACTTCCAGCAGTTGGCGTTGTTCCCCCTGCAGTTGGGACAAAAGACGCGCGCGGAGCAACGCATCACTCGACCGCCCCGCGGGCACTGGATAGATCGTCGCCATGCTCCCCTTCCCCCTGCCGTCGGATTCGCTCGTCGGCGGCCGTACGCCGGCCGGTCCACCGGCTCGGCGCCGAACTGGCCACGTCCGACATCTCGTCCTGAAACGTCCGGGACGCTACAAGTTAACCAATACGTCCAGCAGTTCATTGACCGTGCTGATCACCTTCGCGGCCGCTTGAAACGTGCGTTGAAACATGATCATGTTCACGGCTTCTTCGTCCAAACTCACGCCACTCAACGCCAGGTGGTCGCCTTCCAGCGTGTCCTTGAATGCCTGAAATCCGTCCTTGACGGCGTTGGCCAGTGAGGCCGCCTGGGCGGTTTCGCCCATCCACTGCTCGTATACCTGTGCCAGCGTGGCACCCCCGCGGCTGTCCAGCGGAGTGGTCGCCAGCCCGGCAAGCTGCTCGCCATTCAGCGTGTCCTTGCCAACACCGTCGCGGCTGTAAGCCAGTTTGCCGGGATCCGCCCGTAATGTCGTGTTAACCCCGATATCGGTCGCCCCGGTCCCACTGAAGAACGTGTTGATCCCCAAGGCCGCCAGGACTCCGGAAGTATCGTTCGCAAATGCAAACTCGAGATCACTTGAGTCCGCGGTGAGTTCCAGACGATTGTCGTATCGAATCGTCGCCGACATCCCGTCGATCGCGTCCAGTTGCGCAGCCATGTCCGCCAGCGTCGTGTCATCATCCAACCCGTTCAACTGCACGCGAATCGAGTGTGTTTCCGTGATCCCGGTGGCCTGGTTCAGAATCTGCACATCAAAGGAACCATGCTCGGGCGTGAAGGTCAGACCGGCGCCGTCAAGCGGCTGACTCGTATCGTCAACGGCGAACTCACTGACAAGATCGTGGTACCCTGACAGACCCTGGCTGGAGGCATGGATGCGATTGAACTCGAACATCATTGTCTGCGTGAACGCGTTCAGGTCGTCGAGGAATCCCGCCAGCACCTCGTCCCGCGCGCTGACAAGACCCGCGATCTTGCCCGAAGTCGCGTTGAGCTTCGCATCGGAATGGGACAGGTGCAGGTCGGCAATCGTCAGGTCATGATCGGCGCGCGGAATGACGTTGACCGTCTGTGTCATGCCGTCGAAGACCAGGTAGTCCCCGCCAACAAAAACGTTGACCGCCCCCGATTCCTGTTCGTCCACCTGAATGTTCACCATCTCGGCCAGGTTCTTGAGAATCTCGTCGCGGCGATCGCGCAGCCCGACCGCGTCGCTCGCAATGCCCCCACCTTGCTCCACCTCCATGATCTGAAGATTCAGTTTCGAGATTTCCGTGATCGAACTGTTGATGTCATTCACGCTGCTGACGATCTGGTCGTTGACGCTGCTGCGCAACTCACGCACGCGATCGTCCAAGTGCTGGATCTGTTCACTCAACGCCGCCCCGCGCAGGACCGCCAGATTGCGCACCGCCGCCGTCTCGGGTTGATTGAGCACGTCCTGAAGACTACCGAAGAACTGCGTCATCGAGGTGCTCAAGTCGCTCTTATTCAACTCGCCAACCACGGTTTCCAACCGGACGTAGGCCTGCTGCCGGGCTTCGCCACTGGACAGGTCGCTGATCGCCGACCGCAACCGCTCCTGTAAAAATGTGTCTACCTGCCGAACAACCCCGTCGACCTGGACTCCCGTTCCCGTCACGACTTGACCAAGCCGTTGCGTGGGCGCGGGGGACAAGACCAGTTTTTCACGGACGTACCCCGGCGTGTCCGCGTTCGATATGTTGTTCGCGGCGACCTGGATACCCAGTTGCGAGGCAAACAGGGCATTCTTGGCAAGTTGGAGAGTCGACAATAATGTCATCGCGACACGCTAAGTTCTCCGAGCCTGCCGCAGGGACCAGCTCGATGGGGCTTTCATTCGCTTTTTCGGTGGACGTGGACGTCTGGTGTACATATTGGAAATAGATTTATTAGACAGGCTCTGGGACACTCGCGTGCTGTCAAACGACCGATGGAAGCGCGACGGTGGGAGGACGCACTCCTGTGTCGGTTGCGGGACTCGCGCATCAGGCTTCCTGGTCGACCAGGACCCCCGCAGTCGAGTTCGGCAACTCGTCTTTACCATATGTCGGCTGCAAACGACCGCCAGTAGCGATAATCTCCAATAACCGCGAAACATGGAGGAGTGCTTTTTGCGCAAGTACCCAGTTTGCCAGGCTTTGGTGCTGCAGGAGCCGCATTCGCGCCGACGCGCGACTCACTTCCTTGCGTATTCCACCGGTTTGATCTGAACTAAGTGCATTCGCCAAAGCGCCCAGGGTACCTGCCGGCAAGCCTTTGTCCTTGGCGGCTGCCAACAGCGCGGCGCGCCGCTTGTGGCAATGCTGCAGGTCATCGCACAGGTTTTGTTCGCGCGGCTGAAGTGCTTGGATGCCGGCAATATCGCCGGTGGCCATCAGGTGCTGCTTGCGGCCGAGCACATCCAACAGCTCGTCCTGCACCCGTGAGAGTTCCTGGAGCAATCCGGCCAGTGCTTCGTCCCAAACCGGTTCGTTCGCCGTCGCGCCGGACTGGGGCGCGGCGGCTGGTTCATATTGCGTCATGCTGATTTCATGGCCTTGGAAGAGTAAACAGATCATACATCGGCCCGGTGAATGAATCGGCGGACGCTGCGCTCATTTTCTCCGCCAATACTTGGTCCAGTTGCCCTTGGAAGATCTCTTCGGCGCGGCCGCCGTACAGGTAGGCGGGTTTGCCGACGGTTTTGCGCATCGAGGCGAGCATTTGTTGAAAAAATGTCTGCCCGACGAAGTCGTCGAACGCCTTACGGAGTGCGGGGTCATTCGGGTCGTGTTGGGCACCTTGCAATCGTGCCGCGGAGGGCCCGGTCGCGGTGATGGTTGCTTGTGCAACAGGAGCGATTTCCATGCCATGTTCCTTCACTTCACGTAAACCACGTGGCCCAGTATCGCACCCTGTTCGTCGAGTATGCGAATGATGTCGATTTTCGCTTGCGCCGACACCTGCAGCGCGTTCAGCGCGGACAGGAGTGCCTTGAGTTTTGGGACCGTGGCATCATCACCGGGATCGACCGGAATAAACTGACTGGCCGTTCGGCCGCCGCCGATATCCACGACCGTATCGTTATGGGTCACGACCGTCGGCTTGATCTCGACATCCGCCCCGACGACCACCGCCCCAACACGCTCGTTAACGACGACTCGCGCCTGGCTCGGCACCGCATAGAGGCGCTGGCGCAGCAACAGCGACGCAAACAGCACGGGATCATCCTGATAGAACCGAGGAATCTTCACTTCGATGTTCAGTTGATCGATTGCTTTAGCGACGGGCAGCGTATTGGGGCCGTTATCCGTCCGAAAATCAGGTTGCTGATTGATTAGATCTTGCACTTCCTGGGCGGCGGCGAAGCCGGCGTGACTCTTGTTCAGAACGAGTGTGATCGTGCCCTCTTTGACAAACGGGTTAAAGAAATCCGCTTCCAGGCGGCAACCGTTTGAGATACGACCGCGTACGGCGTTATTTTTGTCTTCCAAATAGATGGCACCTTGCGCGACCGCGTAGACGCTGCGCTGGCCTGGATTCGTCCCCGTCATCGGTCCAACCAACGGTGTCTGCAGCAGGACACCGCCATCCAGACTCTTGGCACTAGCAATTGAAGTGACCGTGCAATCGAGCTGATCACCTTCGCGGCCTCCCTGCTCCGGTATTTCGGCCGTAACGGACACCAATGCGACGTTCTTCACGTCTTTTAATTCACTGGCCAGCGGCGCGCCGTCTGTATCCGTCCCTATGGGGGTACCCATCAACTGCAGGAGCCGCGCCAGCCCGCGGTCTTTCGGTGCCAATGTACCGTCACCGCTCCCGTTGAGCCCGACGACCAGGCCGACGCCGTGAAGCGTGTTCGATTCCTGGCCCTTCACGCGACAAATGTCGCCAATCAGCGACTCGCCGAACGCGGGGCGTCCGCCGGTAAGCGTCAGCAGCAGCGCGACGATTCCAAGGCACGCCACGGCACGCCATGTTCCAGGCTTCGCGCGTAGCCGCGGCCAAGGGGTTGTTTTCGCGGCCAGCACGCCCGAACTCGGTGCGTGCTCAGCACGGCGTTGCGATCGAGTAGTTTGCATCCTTCCGAACCCCAGTTTCTTGAAATTTAGCGGAAAACCGGTCCCAAAACGCAACGGTTCACGGACCAGAAGGAAAAGAACACTAATCGGTGCTAATTCTCGCTAATATCGGAAAACCTCACCTTGAAGTGGCGTCGGCTTTTCTACGACGTGTCGGATGTATGTTGAGTGTTGCAGACTTTCCAGAGCGGTATCATTAGTGTTGATCAGTGAAGAT
>CAZSOG010000044.1:0-12272 GCA_964607555.1 uncultured Pirellulaceae bacterium
CTCTTGGTTGCGTGCGAGACATCGGCCGCGCGCGGGGCGGCACCGCCGAACCCTGACGACGAAGCGCCGGACCCTGACGGCGAAGCGCCGCGTCCCGACGCCGAACCGCCGCGTCAATGGGACGACACGATCTATTCGGCACATTATGCGTGCGTCGATTGTGGCATTAGTTTCGCCACGCCGACACCGCAGTTGTTCAGTTTCAACAGCCCGCAGGGCATGTGTCCCGGTTGCGACGGACTCGGTGAACAATTCTCCTTCGATCCCGATCTGCTCGTACCGGACGATAGCCTCTCATTCAAACGTGGGTGCATTGCCACGCTTGGCCGCTGGAAGGATATCGGTCGTTGGCGTCGGCATCGCTATCAAGGGGTCGCGAACACGGTCGAACGCCAGCGCGAGCTCGAGCCGGACACGATGCTGGAGACGCCCTGGCGCGATCTGGCCCCTGAGTTGCGTCACCTGTGGCTATGGGGCACCGGCGATCTGCACATCACGTACACGTGGCGTGGTGGGGCGTCCCCGATCAAATATGGGGGAACCTACGAAGGCATCATACCGGAGCTGCTGGAAAAATATCGAACGCTTCGGAGCCGCCCGAAGCTCCGCCAGTTAGAGCAATACATGCGCACGATTCGATGCCCCGAGTGCGCCGGACATCGACTGGTCAGCCAGGCGCGTTCGATTCGCATCAGGACCGCGCATCCGGATTTCAACACATCGCCCGACCGATCCCTGCCGGAAGTCAGCCAACTGTCCGTGCGCCAGCTGGCGGACTTCTTCGCCGAATTGGAACTGGATGACACCGCACGGTTCGTCGCGACCGATTTGCTCAAGGAGATCCGCGAACGGATCGGTTTCCTCTTGAATGTGGGCCTGGATTACCTGACACTCGATCGTCCCGCGCCGACACTCTCCGGTGGTGAGACGCAACGGATTCGTCTCGCCAGCCAAATCGGCTCGGGACTGGTTGGCGTATTGTACATACTCGACGAACCGTCGATTGGCCTGCACGCGCGCGATAATCAACGGCTGCTCGACACGCTTTGCCGATTGCGTGACATGGGCAACACCGTGTTGGTTGTCGAGCATGACGAGGAGACGATGCGCGCAGCGGATCGGATCGTGGATTTTGGTCCTGGACCGGGCGTGCGCGGCGGACAGGTAGTTGCCTCGGGATCGGTCCAACAGGTCATTGATGCCCCGGACAGCGTGACCGGGAAGTACTTGTCCGGCAAGTTGCGGATCGAGGTCCCCGCAGCGCGGCGCGCACCGAATGCCGAACGCTTGCGGATCGTCGGCGCGGCACACAACAATCTGAAGCACATCGACGTCGAGATTCCGCTCGGCAATCTGGTCTGCGTGACCGGTGTTTCGGGGTCTGGCAAGAGCTCGTTGGTCAATGATATCCTCATCGAGGCACTGCGCCGTGATCTGAATCACGGCTTGGGCGAGCCGGGCACGTTTGATCGAATCGAAGGTCTTGAGCATCTGGACAAGTTAATCGCGATCGATCAATCGCCGATCGGGCGGACACCCCGTTCGAACCCGGCGACTTACATCAAGTTGTTCGACGAGATTCGTCGTTTGTTCGCGCGGCTTCCGGAGTCAAAACTCCGGGGCTACGACCCGGGTCGATTCAGCTTCAATGTCGCCCGCGGTCGCTGTGACGCGTGTGAAGGCAACGGCGCCAACAAACTGGAAATGGACTTCTTGGCCGACATCTGGGTAACCTGCCCACAATGTCAAGGTCGGCGTTACAATCACGAAACGTGCCAGATTCGATTCAAGGGGAAGTCGATCGCGGACGTCCTGGAAATGGATGTCCAACAGGCGCTCGATCTTTTTGAGAATATCACGCCGGTGCAGCGCAGACTGCAAACGCTTCACGATGTCGGACTTGATTACATCAAACTCGGCCAGCCGTCGCCGACGCTCTCGGGTGGTGAAGCGCAGCGGATCAAATTGGCGCGTGAATTGGTCAAGCGCAGCACGGGCCAGACCCTCTATCTGTTGGACGAACCGACCACGGGCCTACATTTTGCCGATATCGAGTTGCTGCTCAAGGTTCTCCACGGTTTTGTCGACGCCGGGAATACGGTCTTGATCGTTGAGCACAACCTCGAGGTAATCAAGACCGCGGATTGGGTCATCGACCTGGGACCGGAAGGGGGTGACGCGGGTGGATACATCGTCGCCACGGGCACGCCCGAGGAGATCGCGCGCTGCCCCGACTCGCATACGGGGCGCGCGTTGGCCCCGGTTCTAGGAATCACGCCGCGTCACGCGCGGGGGACGCCCGCCGCGCCGAAGCCGGCCAAACGGCGCAGCGCACGGACCAATGCGATCCAGATTCAAGGCGCCGAGCAACATAATCTCAAGTCCATCAGTACCGAGTTGCAGCGCGACGCGATGACCGTCTTCTGCGGACCGAGCGGTTCTGGCAAGAGCTCGCTGGCCATGGACACGATTTACGCCGAGGGCCAACGACGCTATGTCGAAAGCCTGAGCTCCTATGCCAGGCAGTTCGTCGCGCAAATGCAAAAACCGAAGGTCGAATCGATCGAGGGCCTGTCACCGGCCATCGCGATCGAACAAAAGAACCTGGGACATACGCCACGTTCGACGGTTGGCACGGTAACGGAAATCTACGACTATTTGCGCATCCTCATGGCACGGTTGGGCACGCCGTACTGTGCCGATTGCGATATTCCCGTCGGTACGCAGACCGTCGATCAGATTGTGGATAAGATACTGGCGCTTCCGCCGGGTGATCGAGTCCAGCTGATGGCGCCGATTGAGGTGACGACCGGCCAGGACTACGCGGCGCTATGGGACGATCTGCGTGCCTCGGGTTATGTGCGAATCCGGGTTGACGGGCAGACGCACTCGGTGGAATCGCCGCCCCCCATTGACCGTCGTCGCCGCCACACGGTTGAAGTGGTCGTCGATCGACTCGTCGTCAAGCCGGACGATCGCGGCCGCGTCACGGACAGCGTGGAGAACTGTTTGGCGGTTGGCAAAGGGGTAGTGCATGTCGCGCACGCGCTGTCGGATGTCTCGGAAACCGAATGGGAAGTCACGCGGCACAGTCAACATCTTGCTTGCGACGCGTGCGGGCGGAGTCTTGAGCCGCTGACGCCGCACTGTTTTTCGTTCAACAGTCCGCTAGGCTGGTGCCCGGCGTGCGAAGGGCTTGGCACGCAACGCGGAACGGATCTCACGCAGGTCATTACCGACACGACGCGGACTCTGGCAGAAGGCGCGATCGCCCTGTGGCCGATGCTCGATCATCCGGTCTCCCGATTGATGCTGGAGACGCTGTCACACGCGACCGGGATCCCCCTGGACGTTCCATTCGACCAGTTGGCCGTTCGCCACCGTCGCATGATCTTGCGTGGGTGTGGCAGTCGCTGGTTCGAGGTACGCGCGTCCAAGGCAAAGTCTGACGCGCGGCCCATGTTTCGTTTTCAATATGGCGGCTTGTATCGGGCGTTGGAGGAGGCATGTCGCATATCACCCTCATTGCGGTACAGCTTGGCGGAGACGATCGAGGATGCCGAGTGTTCCGTGTGTGGGGGCAGTCGCTTGCGTGAAGACGCGGCCGCCGTGCGGTTCCAGGGTCAGACGATCGATGAGTTGTGCCGAATGCCTCTGAACGCGTTGCAGACACGCATTGGCCAGTGGTCGCTATCCGAACGGGACCGCAGGATTGCCGGGGACCTGCTCCGCGAAGTGAGAAATCGAATTTCCTTCCTGAACGATGTCGGTCTTTACTACCTGACGCTAGCCCGCGGCGCCGCGACGTTATCGAACGGGGAAGCACAGCGAATTCGTCTTGCCAGCCAGCTGGGAAGCGGTCTGTGCGGCGTTTTGTACGTGCTGGATGAACCGACGATCGGCCTGCATCCGCGCGACAATGCGCGGCTTCTCGGTGCACTGCATCGGTTGCGCGACTTGGGCAACACACTCGTTGTCGTGGAGCACGACCGGGACGTTATTCAAGGTAGCGACTACGTCTGCGATTTCGGTCCGGCGGCCGGAAAACAGGGCGGCTGGCTGACCGCGCAGGGGACGCCCAAGCAAATTGCCAGGCGGCGTGCGTCACTGACCGGCCATTACCTGAGCGGCAAGAAGTCGATCCCCATCCCGGACAACCGGCGTATGCGCCGCGCCGACACGGCGCCCGCCAGTAAACAACCGGACGCGTCCACGTGGATGCCCGTCCTGACGGCGAACGGGACGGCCTACTACAGTCCGCCGAGCGGCGAGTGGTTGGAGGTGGTCGGCGCGCGGCACAACAACCTCAAGAATCTCGACGTGAAGATCCCGCTGGCGACCCTGAGCGTCGTGACTGGCCCGAGCGGCAGCGGCAAGAGCTCACTGGTACATGATATTCTCTATCGCGCGTTGGCACGCACGCTGCACCGCGCGACGACCACGCCGGGAAAACACGTTGAGATCCGGGGCATCAAGCATATCAACAAGGTGATCCAGGTCGATCAGCAGGCCTTGGGAAACTCACCGGCATCGAATCCGGCGACCTACACGGGCGCGTTCGATTTGATTCGTGAACTCTTCGCACAGCTGCCCGAAGCCAAGGTACGTGGCTATTCGCCGCGTCGGTTCAGCTTTAACGTGCCGGGGGGCCGCTGTGACCATTGCGAGGGCAACGGCCAATTGTGCATCGAAATGCACTTTCTGCCCGACGTATGGATTCCGTGTGACATGTGCGGCGGGAAACGGTACAACCCGGAGACACTCGCGGTCAAGTACCATGGCCATTCGATCAGCGATGTGTTGGACATGTCGTGTGGCGAGGCGGTGCAATTGTTCGCCAACGTTCCCAAGATCCGTCGCATCCTGCAGACTCTTTGCGATGTCGGGTTGGACTACGTCGCTCTGGGCCAACCGGCTCCAACTTTGTCGGGCGGTGAAGCACAGCGTGTGAAGCTCGCGTCTCAGCTGGCCCGCCCCGACACCGGCCGCACCCTGTTCTTGCTCGACGAACCAACAACCGGCCTGCACTTCGAAGATCTTGTCAAGTTGGTCGACGTGGTTCAGCGGTTGGTCGATTTGGGCAACACGGTTGTCTTGATCGAACACAACCTGGACGTCATCAAGGCCGCGGACTGGGTGATTGACTTGGGCCCGGAGGCCGGCCAGGAGGGTGGGCGTGTGGTCGCCGCCGGCGCGCCGGAGGATATTGTGGCACAAGCGCGCCAGTTTCTCGTGACTGCCAGCAAGCACAACGGTGACGGCGCGCATGCTTCGCGATCGTATACCGGCGAGGCGCTAATGCCAGTACTCGAGGCTGGCCCGTATGTACCGCGGAAACCGTTTGACCCGACCGCGGATGCCGCAGCACAACCGGACGACATGGAGATCGAGGATGTCGGTCGTGCGACCCCAATGCCCTGGGAGGCGGATGGCCGCCGGTGGCACACGCGCGACCGGGTTGGGCGACGTGGTGAACCGTGCCGCTGGGACGGTCGCATCCTGGAGGCCGTCGTCGACCGAATCGAACAACTGGGCGACTTTGCCGAAACGGACTGGAACAGCCGCGGCGTCGTTGAAATCGCCGCGACCAAGAAATCGCTCGGCTGGTTCTTCCACGCCATCACGGGTGAGACGTGGCTGCTGAAACTCAAGTTTCGCGTGGAACGAAAAACGTTTCGTCACGACGAATTGGTCGAGCGACTGGGGCTTAAGACCCTGAACCAAATGGATCAGCTGCCCGTCTACGGCAATGAACCGCGCGTCATCTGCAAGCAGCTGAGTGGCCCGTGGCAGGAAGTGCAACTGAAGGTCCATGATTGGCAGGAAATCGACACACCGACTTTCTGGTCCTTCCTGGAAGAAGCCGTCGCCAGTTTTCAAAGATTCGTTGGCCTGACGGAATTGAGTATTGAAGACCACACGCCCTGGAAGAAACTGGGCCAGCGATGGCATTTCATGCGCAAAGGGTTCGCGCCCCGGCAACGCGTCATGTGGGACGCCGACGTGCTGCAGGAACTGTACGAGCTGCTTCAACAACTCGTTCCGGACGGGACGTTTCAGTGGAACCAGAAGGTTCTGTTTCATTTGGTCCCGGCCGGAGCTGACAAACCGTGGGCCACCGTTAACACGAAGCGGACCGAATCGCTCGACCTGACGATCAAGGGGCCGAAGGACGTGATTTCCTTTGGTCGTGTTTGCCAGATCGGCTGGCGACGCGCATTGGACGCGACCCATCCCGAGTACGATACGATCAAATTCCAGTTCCGCACGAAGAAGGACTTGCGGAAACGCGAACTTCGGGCCGTGCTGACGGAACACCGAGACGCCGTCCTGGCGCGCCATGGCACGGGCCAGTGTGACACTTCGGGCCAACGGCGTGCCGATGATTAAGAACCCATTACAAAACTTGGCTTCAAGCATGTACGATGGACGTCCACGTCCGTCGAAGAAGCGGATAAACATTCTGCCAAAGCAGTTTTGTTACAGGTTCCAAGGAAGAAAACACTGAACAGGTAAGGAACAATTGACGGCCTACACGATCTCAGTGTCTCCGTGCCTCTGTGAGAATAATACCCATGAGGATTTCTCTCAGGTTGCGGGCGTAGCCCCCGTTATGGCAATCCGTAGTATAATTCGCGAACTCGAACCAGCAATCGTGGGTACATCCGATACGACGAAGGAAAACAACTCGCTTCTGCGATTATCAGCGTTTATCTGCGTTCATCCGCGGTTAAATGTCTTACGAACCGTGAACGGTTGCGTCGTGAGATTCGTTGTGGTCTTTCCCCATAGCTATTTCAGAGAGTACGAAGCGTCATGGCATCTTCTCAACAACCGATCGTGCAGCCGGCGTTCTTGTTTCGGTATTCGGCGTTCTGTTTGCGGCGCCGCACGATTTGGGGCAAGAATGGCGTCCGATTGGAACCGCGTTTCCGGTTGCCCTGCTTTACGGAAATTGAAGGCCAGCCGCTTTTCGCGGACGTGCGCGCGGCCTGGAATTCCACGGGATTGTCATTCAACTTGACGGTGGGCAATCGTGCGGAGCCACTACGCAGAAACACGACGCGCGAGCCAGAAGACGCCCTGCATGTGTGGATCAGCACGCGTGATACGGTCGTCACGCACCGCCCGAGTCAATTCTGCCACTATTTCGTTTTTTACCGATTCGGCACCCAGCTCACGTCCACCAAGCCGGTCGCAATTTGCACCAAGCTCTCCCGGGCCACCGCGCATCCGCGACCGGTTACCGCGGACGCGCTCCACGTGCGCACCGAGCCGCGTGCCAATGGGTACCGACTCGAAGCTCACATCGCCGCCGCGGCACTGACCGGTTTTGATCCGCAAGATCACCCCGAATTAGGATTCTCATATGCCGTTGCCGACTGCGAACATGGCTGGCAGGCGTTCAGTAAACGACTGGGCCAACGAATCGGACACGATCCCAGTCTCTGGGAGACGCTTGAACTGGTCGATGACTAGAATTCGGCTTCCTCTTCTTGACCGGCATGGCGCAACGCGGTGACGCGATCATGATAGGCCGCGATCACGTCTTTCCGGCTCAGCATGCCGATGACGCACGTGGGATCATCCGCGTTGACGATCGGCAATTCATCGATGTTCTTTTGCGTGAATCGTCGCAACGCGGTGTGCAGATCGTCGTCAGGCGTCACGGTCAGCACGGGGGAGGTTGCTATGTCGATAGCCAGAATGAGGCTACCGGCCCCTTCACCGAGCAGCACGCTGCGCAAGTCGCGCAGCGAGAAGATACCGACCAACTGGTTCTTGGCGTTAACAACCGGAAAGTAAGTACTCTTCGAATTCGCGGCGAGTTTGAGGATTTCCGGCAACGGCGTGTTGACCGACACGATATCGACGGCGCTCATCTTGTGCTGCACGTCACGAACACGGATCTGTTCGAGCACGTCGATGACGAAATCACCCTGGTGAGCCGGGCTATCGACCATCGCTCGAACCTGCTCTTCGTACAACGTCCAGCGTGAGGAGAGCAGGGCGACGTTGATGATTGACACGATCATCAAAGGGATCAGCAACCCATACGAGCCGCTCATTTCACAGACCATCAGAATGGCGGTCAGTGGGACGCGGGCGACGCCGGCGAAGAATCCGCCCATCCCAACCAGTACGAACGCTTCGGGATTCGAGATCATGCCGGGAAACAAATGGGTGCAGAGTTGCCCATACGCGCCGCCCAACATCGCCCCGATAAAAAGTGACGGCGCAAAGACACCGCCACTACCGCCGGACGAGATCGTAAGCGATGTCGCGAGGATCTTCCCGAAACACAAGATCAACAGCAGGTCGACCACCAGCTTGCCGTCGATCGCCTTTTGGATCCAGCCGTATCCGCCGGACATCAGCTGCGGAAACCAGAGTGCCATCACGCCGAGCAACAACGCGCCGATGGCTGGCTTGAGCATATTGGGGATGGGGATCTTCCGAAAGAAATGGTCGCGCAGTCCGTAGAACACCAACACATAGAGATACCCAACAAGCGAGCAAACCACGGCGAAGACAATATAGAATGGGATCTCACGCACGTTGGAAAAGACCAGGTCGGATGAGATATGAAAGGCCAGCCCTTGACCGAAGATGGATGTAAAAACCGTATATGCGGTAATGGCGGAGATGAAATTCGGAATCACCGCGGCAGACTCGAGTGCCGTGGATCCATAGGGCACTTCACTTAGGAACAGTGCACCGCCGAGTGGTGCGCGGAAAATCGCGCCAATGCCGCCCGCACCGCCACATAACATCAGCAAGCGCCGCTCGTGTTCACCAAGCCCGAGCTTGGTTGCCAGAAAAGACCCAAACCCGGCACCAATCTGGGCGATCGGGCCTTCACGGCCGGCGGAACCGCCCGTGCCAATGGTCAGGATTGAGGCCGCCGACTTGATAAACGGGACGCGGCCGCGGATGCGACCTCCCAGGCGATGGAACGAACGCACGACCGCGTCCGTGCCGTGCCCTTCGGCTTCCGGAGCGAATCCGTATACCAACCAACCGCAGATCAGCCCCCCCACCGCAAGGACAACAAGAATGACCCACCCGTGCGGTAAATGCATCGAATGTGCCGCAACCTCGCTACCGGCCCCGGGTGGAAAATAGCCTTCAATACGGCCCAGCGCAAGACCCTGTAGCAACTCCAAAAGATAATAGAAGGCAGCGGCACCAAGTCCGGCGACGATCCCCACCAACGGGCTGAACAGGACCAGACGCCCAGAAGTCTCCGTGTCAAAAATCGACTGAAAATAATCGACCAGTTTCTGCATTGATCAAAACCACACAATCCGGATAGGCCTCGCAAACGACATTTGGTGCTCCTATCGGTGACAAACCGCCGCACGCGCCCCTCATGATATGTAGCTCACGCCGGTGCGACAGGGGCGTGGCAACACGGGAAGACGCGCGGCTCGCTCGCTTCACCACCTCCGAAGGTGGCCAACCGCTCGGGTCGTGCATGGTCCATCTTGATATCAGATCAAACGGCCACGCGCGCCTGACATGTTCTGCGCAAATTGTGGTGAATCAACGGTTTTTGCACAACCGCAGGCCTCGAAAAAGACGGGAATCGAACTCCCAGGAGCGAAAAGGCATTCTTCAATCGAGCGAATTTCCGTGAACGGTAACGTCATTCCAAAGCGTCGGCCTCACCCCGCGAATTCGGTGATTTGGCGAACATAATCGCCGTACGATCCCGGCATTGTTCGTGCCAGATCGGCAAGTTGTCGGGCCGTGATAAACTGCATACGATAGGCGACCTCCTCGATGCAGGCGATCCGCAACCCCTGCCGTCGCTGCACCGACTCCACGAAATTCGCGGCCTGCAACAGCGACTCCTCCGTGCCAGCATCCAACCACGTAAACCCGCGCCCGAATTGCTCGACGTGGAGCATGCCACGTTCCAGGTATTGGCGATTCAAATCGGTGATTTCCAACTCGCCCCGCGCCGACGGCCGTAGCCGCGCCGCTCGGGCGACCGCATCGCGATCATAAAAATACAATCCGGTCACCGCGTACGTGGACTTCGCCGTGTCTGGCTTCTCCACCAAGGAACACGGCCGTCCGGCCGCGTCGAATTCGACGATTCCGTAGCGTCCCGGATTTTGCACGCTGTGGCAATAAACGGTCGCGCCCGTGGACCGTTCGGTCGCGATTCTCAGTTTCTCCTGCAGGCCTTGCCCATAAAAAATGTTATCGCCTAGAATCAACGCGACATGGTCGTCGCCAATAAACGGTTCTCCCAACAACAGCGCCTGTGCAATCCCCTCGGGTGCCGCCTGCTCGACGAACTGGATCGCAACCCCCAGCTGCGTGCCATCGCCAAGAACGCGCTCGAACGCCGGCCTGTCGCGCCGTGTCGTGATCACCAGGTACTCGCGGATTCCCGCCAACATGAGTGTCGACAGCGGATAGTAGATCAGCGGTTTGTCAAAGACGGGCAGCAGTTGCTTGCTCACGGCACGCGTCAGTGGATAAAGCCGACTGCCGGCCCCTCCGGCCAAAATGATCCCTTTCTTGAAGCAATGCGTGCCGATCATATGGTCCTCGTGCATCAAAATGCGGGAGGCCCGCAACCCACACGGGAGTACGCCCTCCTTCGGTCGCGCTCCCGCCCGTCGCTTCGAAACATGCACGCACGGAGCGCGCATCTGGCAACCTAAGAATCCAGTGCGTTGGCGAAACGTGCCGCGACCCGTACAATAAGAGCTCGTGCGGACACGTTTTTGACTCACCATATATTACCACAAACGGGACCCAGCCATGCGATCACGAGAGCGGAATCCGTGCCGACGCCTGCTGGTCGTCGGCCTGCTGCTGTGCGCGCCGATAAGACTCCTGGTTGCCGACGAACCACCGCGGCCGCTGACCGTCGCCACTTGGAACCTCGAGTGGTTCTTTGACGACTACGCCGGCGACAATTACGCCGAACTGGCCAAGAAGCAATCGGCCCCCAGCAAACCGGCATGGCAATGGAAGCGGAATGCCGTCGCGGAAGCCATCAGTACGCTGAAACCGACGATCCTCGCCCTCCAGGAGGTTGAAAACCAGCAAGTGCTGTACTACCTGGTGACGCAACTGCGCACCGCGCATCACTTGACGTACCACGATGCTTTCATCCAGGGCCGAGATTTTTACACGGAACAGGACGTTGGGATTCTCTATCAAAGTGGATTGGTACGGTTTTGCGCACGCCGGGCCACGGCCGAGATGTGGGCCAGCAAGAAATACTATTCGGTCCAGAAGCAACTTTTCGCGAGTTTTACCTGGACGGTCCAGGACGGCCAAGAGCCATTGCTAGTCGTGACCGCGCATTTTCGGGCAATGCCAAAGGCGGCCGCGCTGCGGATCCGCCAGGCGCGTCTGCTCCACGATTGGGTGGCCGATGCACTGCGCGCTAAGCAGAATGTCATCGTGCTCGGCGATTTTAACACGGATGTGCCGTTCGGGGAAACGACGCCAACATGCGATATCGGTGTCCTCCGTGGGCTGGATACGCCCGACACCAATGATGATCTTGTCGACTTGCACCAGTTCCTGGCCCCCAACCAGCGGGGCACGCACTTGATGGCCGGCAAACAATTCGATCGGATCTTGGTCAGTCCCGCGCTGTTGGAGGATACCCCCGGCAAGATCGACTTGGTCTTTCAATCCATCGCACGACGCAAAGACGTCGTCGTGCGTGGACGACAACAAGACAAGAACCATTGGGACTCGTTCTATGAAATCCCGGAACCGGAACGTGACATTAGCGATCATTATCCGCTGATTGCCACGTTTGATTTTCGCTAGATGCGCGCGACTGGCCGGCAGCTGGCTCGGCCCCGTGAACAGTAACTGTTCACGGACCAGAAGAAAAGGAACCAGAAGAAAAGGAACACTAATCGACGCTAATTCTCGCTAATGTCGGAAAACCTCATCTTGAAATGCCTTCGACCTTTCCACGACCTGCCGGGTCCACGTTGCGTGTCGCAGACTTTTTAGGGCGGTATCATGAGTGTTGATCAGTGAAGAATTAGAGACCTTATGGGCGGAGATTCGATGATCTTGAGTCAAGTTTTTGGTTCGGGCTACGCATCGAGGTCGTGGCCGGGGAGAAGCGAGGGATTTGAGTTGCTCGGTGGGGCGTTGGGGACGTCTGCCGGGGTATGCGTTGGGGACGGGGTTGCGGTCCGTTCGGAGAACAGACCTACCTTTACCGCCCACCTGGATATCGGGCGGCGCCGCGAATCGTTTTTTGGGCGCTATAGGTG
>CAZSOG010000045.1:0-12228 GCA_964607555.1 uncultured Pirellulaceae bacterium
CTGTTTCGCACGCTGCCGCTCCCGCCGCGCACGAACTCCTAATGCGGGCCACCCGCATTAGATGTCTGGCTCTTCCGGCCCCGCCCCAGTCCAGACCACAAACGACCGATCAGCGTGCCATTGTCATGAGATTTTGTGTCGTCGAACGCCAGTCCGCCAAAGGCGGGCGACAGGATGTAGCCAGGTGGCGCAAGCCCCTGGATAGCGTATCACCCATAATCGTCCAAGCCCCGTTACGGGCTTCGCCCGCATTAGCTTCCCCTGCTTCATTTCTTGAGTCCGGGCGTGGCTTGACGACGTTGACGTGCACGTTCCGCGATGACTCGAAAATAGGTTTGAACCTGTTTTCGGTACTCGGCCGAGACGGATTCGGCTTGACCTTCGACCAGGTCCTCGGCCATCTTGCCGCGGAGTTGCCCCCATTGTTTATCATCTTGCCGGTCGACGGTCGGCAACACGACGTCGGTCTCCGCCATATTGGCGACGTCGGCGCCCACGCCCGATTGTTGGGCGGGTGCGTTGGTGGGAGTTCTGGGTGTGCCGGCGGGTGACGCATTGTCTTGCATACGTTGTCGGGCCATTTGTGCAGCTTGGGCTTGGGCGGCTTGGCCAACTGCCGAAATGTTCCCGGCCGGCGGACCGGCCGGCCCTGGACTGGCTGGTTGGCTCGCACTGGCTGACGCCGCAACCGCCTGGTCCAATTCATCGAGTGTCCGGGCGAGCTGTTGTCCGTTGCGGGCTTGGGCGGGACTGGATTGGTTGGACGACGGCGTGGCCGGCGACGGCGACGCATTTGCCGGTTGACCGGAACTGGTGTGACCGGGCGTGGACGCATTTTGAGTGGCCGCGGACGCTGAAGAAGCAGGCGTGGCTTGTTGCGGGTTGAGCATCCGCGCGAGGGATTCGGCCTGTTGGGATATAGCTTCTTGAGCCTGTTTTGCGGCACGTTGTCCCACTTGGTCTTGCATGTGTTGCGGGGCGGCATTGGTGTCCGCATTTTGGCGAGCAGCTGTTTGCTCGGCCACTTTGCCCAGTTCCCGCTCGGCGCTGGCGACATCATCGTTGGCCACTTGGTGGATATCACTGGCGGCGTCTTCAAGTTGTGCACCGAGTTCCTTCTTGCCGAGCCGTTGTTCATGTCTCCCGGCACGGGCGACATCGGCAGCCGCGTTGTTCACGTCCTTGCCTATGTTCGCCTGCGCGGCAGCTGCCTTTGACAACTGTGCCGAGCTGGGCGCCAGATCACCGGCCCAATCCGGTTGGTTGGCGAGTTGCCGCGCCTGGTCGGCCAACGCCTGCGCGGCGGCCGCTGCTTCCTTGGACAATCGGTTGGCGAGTTCGGCGGCCGGATTCGGCGCCGCCAGCGGTTTGAGTTCGGTCTTTTGCAGAGCGCGGGCGGCCATGTCCATTTCCTTGGTCTGTTGTTTGGCTGCTTCCAGACGCTGTTCGGCGCGGGCCAGCGCGGCTTGCGTTTCCCGCCACTGCGTGGTCGCCTTGTCGAGATCCTTCTTGGCCGTCGGGCTATCCGGTTTCAGGCGGACCTTGACCGCCATCTGATTCACCTGCCGCTCCGCGCCGCGCAAGTGGTTTTCAGCCGTTTTTACGTCTCGTTCCGAACGTTTCTCTTGCTGCTGCAACTGACGCACCTGATCGCGCGCCTCGCGCACGATCTGGTCGCGCAGACGCCGTTGCGCAGTCTCCATTTCACGTTGCAGCGCCGCGCGTTGTTTGTCATCACCGGCTGCCGGACGCGACATGGCCTCGGCGGTCGCTCGTTCGGATTGTTGCAATTCCCGTGTTGCGTCCGTGAGTTCGGTGGCCATCTCTTGAGCGGCTTGCGTGACTTCTTCGAGCAGCTGACTGCTATCGAGCGTCGTGGTTCGAGATGCTGCTTTTGTCAGATTGTGCCGCGTCTGCTGCAAGCGTGCAGGTGCGTCCTGCGCGTCCGCTCGTCCGGCCGCCGCGCCGGCCTGTGCCACCAGTGTGCGACTCAAATCGGAAGCCTTCTTGCCGATCGCCAACAACTGGCGCGTCATGGTCTCCTTGGCGTTCTGGAAATTCGGATCGGACCGCTCCAGCGCCTTGCGCGTTGTTTTTTCCTGGTCCGCGGAATAGTCGAGTTGGTTCTTGGCCTGTTGGATGGTATCGCGGGAGATATCGGATAACGCCTCTTGCATGGCGGGGTTCCTGGGCAGTTCCGCCTCGAGCTCGGCCAGCAATTGGCGCGGGCTTTTTTTCGTCAGCTCACCGAGCCGCTCGGCTTCCTGGTACTGCTGGTCCAAGGCACGTTGCATGCCAAGTGCCTGTTCCATCTGGCGTAAGGCAGCGCGTGACTGGCTGGCATCCTGGCCCGCCTGAAGCTTCTGGTAGTGGTCGGCGATCTGATCGAGCGTGCGAGCTGATTGTTCTTGTTGATCGGCCGCTTGCGCGAGGTTGCGTGCCTGCTGATCGGCCTGCCGTGATTGCGCGGCCTGCTGCATGGTCCGATTGAGTTGTCCGGCCGCCTGCTGGACGAGGGCCCGGCTATCGTCCGCGTCACGTGCCTTTTGCCGGCCCGATGGGGACGTCAGATCCTGGGCATTCGCGTCCTGCACGAGGGCGTCGGCCAGGTCTTCAAGCTGGTGATTGATGGCCTGTTGTTCTTGCTGGACCGCATCCATTTGGCGCGCGGCGACGTTGCGATCGACGCGCGTGACATCTTCCGACAACGACTCCGTTTTCTTCTCCAGGCGGCGCAATTGATCGGCCGTTTGCCGTGCCATTCCGGCGATGGACGGCACGTATTGCGCGATGACAGCGCGTGCGGCCGCCATGATCGGCTGCATTTGCTCGAACGTCGTCGTGAGCACTGCTTGAACTGCCATCAATTCATGGACAGCGCTGACCGTCCGGCGCTGATCGGGCCCGCGCATGGCGATCTTGTGGCTCGCCTCCTGCACGGCCGGTGACCAGCGCAAACGGTCCAAAGGCGCCGTGATCGACGTCGGGTACCCGGCGGCCTTGAGCCTGCCGACCGCGATTTCCAGATCGGCACGCGCCGCATCCCATTGGCGTGGGCTTTGCAGCTGCCCCTGGATGTCGAACGCTTCCCAACGCTCGCGCGCCAGTAGCCGAGCCAAGGAGGAACGGATGCCGACAATCGCGTGGCCGGCTTCGAGCACGCGATATGCGGGCGCGATCTTGGCCAGGATCGATGCAACATCGATCGTGGGCGCACGGTCCGTTGGCGTGCGCGAAACCAACGCCACCACCGCCCGCCGCGTCAGATTCAGATCCGCGGCGAATCGCGTATCGGCCATCGGCCGCGCGAGAATCAACGCACGCAATGCGTTGAATACCGCAAGGTCCGGCTGGATCAGTGCCTGTAATCGGAGCGTCGCGCGTAGGATATCCCGTTGCAATTGCCGGCTGGTCACCGAATCGTGCGATTGATCGACGCGCGCTGCCAATTTGTCACGCCGCCCCACCGCCGCCGTCACTTCGCTCAGTAGCTCGAATAGCGAACCCGCATCGCGGTCCAGTGCCTTGCGTGCCGCAGTCAACTGATTCAACAGCGCGCCGTTCAACGGCACCGCGGACAACTCGCGCGGCGTAGTCCGCGTGATCGTTTCCGCGGCACGCCGCAGGGCCGGCAACTGATCTTCCGATTCGCTTGCGTGTGCGACGCTCTCCCGTGCCGAACGGGCCCAGTCGAGCAGACGCAGCATGGGCCGTTGACCAGCCGCCGGGAGCCGCGGCATGCCATCCCGCACCAACTGTTCGAGAATCCGGATCTGGTTCGCAACCACCGTCTCCTGACGCACAAGGCGTTGCCAGGTCAACGGCCGGCCGGGTTGAACCAGACGCCGCTGATGTTGCAGAATACTGTCCAAATCCAAGATGGTGGCGGCCAGGATATCGTGGGATACCAGGACCCGAAACCGTTCCGCGAGCACCGCAATCGCTTTCGCATTGTCCGTGTACGAACGGGCGATCACATGGAGGTCGTCCTGCCGCTGCTCGGCGCTGGACGCATGCCGCGCCAGCTCGAGCGCGGTGGTCGGCTCCCGCGTGATTTGGTCGTGGACCTGGACAATGATACGCCCGGCCAGCGTCACTTCCGTGGCGTCCACCGCGTTGGACATCTTCGGCAAGATCTGCTTGATCTCCTGTTCGACCCGATCGAATTCCTCGCCCGTTTTATCGACGAGATCGGAGATCTCCGTGCGCCACGCGGAACGTACGTCGGCGTCCGGGTCCGGCCGGTCCAAATTCGCCACCAGTTGCGTGACCCGCGCCGTGCGATCCTGAAGACTTGCGGCGAGGTCCGCCAATTGATCATACAACGCAACTTTGCGCAGCATCCCCTTGTGACGATCCGGATCAAAATCAGCCGAAGCGATGACAACTTGAAGCGGAACCGACTCGCCAAGATTCCCCTTGCGGTCTTCGGCCACCAGCCGCGTTGTCACCTGGTCACCCGATTTGAGTTTCAGGTCAAGCAAATCCCATTGCCACGCGATCGTAATGCGCCGTTTCGGCTCGATGGGCAATGCACGCGTCCGCCATGGTTGGCCATTGACCGACACTTGTTGCTCGACACGGACGAGCGGCAAGTCATCTTCCGCGAGCCCCTGCAAATCGACGATGTCGTTGGCCGGCAGCAACAAGGTCGTATCGGAAAGGTTGACAAAACCAACGCGCGGAATCAAGTCTGGCTCGGGACGTACCTCGTAACTTGGGCTGAACGTGTTCTCAAAGCCCGTTTCCCGGCTGATCAATCGGATCTTGAAGACGCCCGGTACGTCGATGTGCATGACCGCATGTAATCGGTTGAGGCCACTGGGCTCGAGTCGTATCGACCGGACGTCATCCGCGCCGAGTTTGCGCAAGCGTATTTCCGCGGTGCTTACTTCCTGGTCCAGTTCGAGTTCCATTTGGACCGTCGTATCTTGCAGTCCGATCAGATCACCATTTGTCTCGGACACGGTCATGTCATCCAGTCGCGCATATTCCGGATAGTGAAATGTCTTGCGAAACACGCGGACGGTGGGGCGTGGCCGGCTACGAATGGTGTACCAGCGTGTTACCGCATCACCGGCGAGAATCCGATACTCGAGCGTCGCGTCGCCAATCTCCATGTTCGTGCTGAACTGCGCATCACCGAGCGGCCGCATGGCGTGCCGGCTCTTCCGGCCAGCCGCGGACCGAGTTTCCAGGGTGACCCGATTCACTTGCGCGCCGGACGTGGCCACGACGACCGCCAGCGGTTCCTCTCGCGCGGCGACGGTGGAGTGCGGCGTTGGCTCCAGAATCGTCACTCGCACACGTGAGACCCGATCGATGTTCGCGCCCGGCAAGAGCGCGCGCGTCATCAGTTGCTTCAATGGCAGGCCCGGCACGTTAAGCAATGCAAGGCAGCCGAATGTCAATAGCAGAGCGCCCAGTAACCAGCGTCGTAATAGGCGCAGTGGCAGCAGGCTGCGAACATCAATCGCAGCCATCTGGCGCCCCACCTGGTCCTGAAGCAAGCGTCGAAACGCGGCCGAGTCACGCAGGTTGCTCAAATCGTTCAAGCGCAATTCGATGGCCGCCAGAAGTTTCTCACGCAGGCTTGGTTCGACATGTTCCACATGACGTGCCAGCTCACGCGGGCCGGGCGGCCGCACGATCCGGCGAAGACACGTGGCCCATACCATCAAGAGGACACTCAAATAGCCGACGCCGCTCAGCGTCCAGCGCACGGCATCGGGCAGAACCCAAAGCCAATCCACAACACCGACGACCAACAGGAACAGCAGCAGGCTGACCGTCGCCGCGCACAGACCACGCAGTAGAATGAACCGCCTTCGGCGCCGATCCAATCGTTGAAGTTTGTCGGCCGTGATCGGGCTCATATCAATCGACATCTGATCGCTCCCCCGCAACCCCCAAGAACGTCCCGTCCGTCCGCCTATGGCGGATTTATCCCGGTAGAGCGCATGATTCTGCACTACACGCGCCGTCCGCAACCCCACCCCTTTCCCGCCCCTACCGAGCTCGACTCGGTAGAGCGCATGATTCTGCACTACAGCAAGCCCGCGCGTTTGCGTAACGTCCACTCGATCGCCAGCAAACCAACGATCGCCGCGAACCACCAATAACTCTGCCATAATAGCGTATCCGATTCGACGACGCGTCCGGTACTCAGCGGCCGCAGCAGGTCCGTGAGCTGTCCAATCTGTTCCTCGCGCAGGAACCGGCCGTGTGATTCTGAAGCGACCGCGTTCAGCAGTTCATCGTTACATGCCAGGTACTGCATTTCGCTGCTTGGTGGTGGCACGACGACGAATTGCGTCTTGCAATTGAGTGCCTCGCGGCTCAGCCCGGCCGCCCGCACGGTCACTTCGTAGCTCCCTTCGGCCAGCGGCCCGGTCTTGCCGCGATAGAGTCCCGTGCCGGCGGCATCGCGTGTCAGGCCGATCGTGGCGACCACCTGGCCCGCTTTCCAGATCAGGGCATCGACATTCGCTCGATCCAGCGGCTTCCCGTCGCTACCGCGCAGTTTGACTCGAATCATCGCGGATTGTCCGGTCGTGTAACTGGGCGGCCCCGAATCGAGGGACATGTACTGGCTGCTCACCGTGAACGGGCTGGACATGATCCATTTGGCGATCTGGTTCCAGAACCGTTGATGGAACGTATCGGCAACTTTGTAGCGCCAGCGCCATGTTTCATCGAAGGCCAGGTACAGCACGCGTCCGGCGCCAAAGGCGCGTGTGACGATCGCGGGTCGTGTTTGGTCTCGGACGGTGGCTTCGACGAGCACTTCCGCGCCCGGCAGCGCCTCGACCGGCACCAGGCGATGGGGCGCGGGCAGTTCGCGCCAGAAAAGTCGATTGACGGCATCTGGCGGGCGCAGCGTCAAGGCGCTGAGGCGTGCGCCTTGGTCCGTCAACTGCAGGTTGTTCGCGACCGCATCGCGCTGTTTGGAGAACCATGAGATTGGCAGCAATGGACCCAGTGTCGCGTTATCGAACTGCCGCAGAAGGCCACGCGGGCCGTCGATGAAGACGAGCCCGCCGCCACGTTTTTCCACGAAATCTCGAATCCAACGTTGCGCGCGGTCGTCAAGCACGCCCGGTGGCAGTTCCCCAAAAACGATCAGATCATAATCGAACAGCGTCTCTTCATCGCGCGGGAATTGATCCGGCCCGTTGCCGCGCGGCAAGGTGGCGTGTTCGGTGGCGGGACCGACAAGAACCGCATCGATGTGCCATTGATCATCACGCTGAAACATGTTGCGCAGGTAGCGAGTTTCCCAGCGCGGACGCCCGTCCAACAGCAGCAATTTGTGGTTTTGCGTAATCGCCAGCAAACGCATCGTGCTCGAGTTGTTCGTGGCGTCCGTTTCCTGATCGAGCGGCGTGATCGACACATCCATGGATAATGGGATCGCATGATGCCGAACTCCCGGCTCGAACTGATTAGTGAGGCGTTCGACGAGTTGATCCACGGAAAAATCGAACTCGAGACGCCGAAGTCCGGAGTTTTGCGTGGTTGCGCTCTGCTGCCAAACGACTTGGGCACCTTGCCGGATCTGGACCAGCAACGGTTGTCCGGGTGGCATTTGATCTTTCAGGACAATGGTGCCGCGAACACGGTCCTTCTGGAAGACCTTGTCTGGATGTTCCACGCGCAACAGCGCCAGATCGGGCGGCTCGCGCCGGCAGCCGTAGGCGACCGTATAAACCGGGATGTCATGCGTGCCCAGCCGGCGTGCGGTGACGACCGGCGAAATGCCCGTGTTATGCCGGCCATCGCTGATCAACACGACCGCTGTGCGCTGGGACGACGCGGTCGCCGCGCCAGACTCGCGTTTGGTATCGAGTCGGGCCAGAACCTGATCTCTGATACCGGTGGCCAGGTCGGTCGCGGGCGCGGCGGGTTGATCACCGAAACGCGCTCGTGGTGCCGGTGTCGATTGCGAATCCCAGATGCTGGTCGCGCGCGCGCCGGACAGAACGTAGAGCCCAACTCGATGCGTCTTCGTCAAGGTCCGAAGCAGGCCGGTTCGCGCATTGACCAGACTATTCTCGGCGCGTTGCCAGCGGGATCGGTTATCGAACACGGCCAAAGCCGCGGCGACGGACGGGTTGCCCGACGTGGCCAGCCGGGCGTCATCGGCATCGAGCGCGCGCAGCAAGTCATCTTCGAAACGCGAGGTTTCGTCACACAGGTCGAGCAGTTTGCGAACGGTCTGCTTGCGCGCCACGGCATCGTCGATGGACTGGAACAACAATGCTTGTGCTGGTTCCACCAGCTCGGTCCGCAAACGCTCGGCCACGTCGTGCCCGCGACTGCCCGGCGGTGTCGGGTCATCCGCCGGCGCGGAGGGCGACCCGGATTTCCGCAGACGCTCGGCAACATCTTGCACTTCTTGTGCGAAGCGGCGCCGGGCGGTGTCGACGGCAGCGGCCGTATCCTCCTTCTTGAGCGCGGCGCGCGTCTGTTCGCGGATGCGCGCCAGCCGGCCGGCCAGATCCCAGAGTGACATATCAACGTCGTGTTTGGGAGCCCAGCCTTGTTGTTGCGCGATGAGCAACTTGCGCGCCGTCGGCATGTGCGTATCGAGGACGGACATGCTGCGTGAGCTATCGACGAAGAAGAGGACGCGTCCCAGTTGACCGAACACATGCCGGTGGTGGACGACGGGCCCGGTCAGCACGAGAATGGTCAGGGCAACGGCGAGCGCGCGCAGCACGGGCAACAGCCAGCGGAGCCGCCGCGGCAAGTTGGCGCGCTCGCGGCGGTAATACCAAAAAGCCAGGCTGCCGAGCAGGCACGCGATGAGCGCGCCGGCCCAGAGTGGCATATCGCCCACAAACCGGAGACTCGTCATGTCCTAACTTTCGTGAATCGCTGTTGCAAAACCAGTTCCAGGAACATCAATCCCAGCACGGTTAACAGGAGTGGTTTCCAAACCTCACGACCAAAACGCCGATCTCTGTCCCGCTTGAGGTACTCATCCGCCGACCTGACGATGGTCGCTCCCAGTTGCGTCGCGAGCGTATTGAGTTGCGGGTTATCCAGCAACACCGGCCGCGACTCCGTGCGTTCCGTGGACGCGACAAACCGGAGCGGATCGACCGCCGGGCCGGACAGCGTATAGACGCCCGGTTGCCGCGTGTCGCGAAACCGCACGACGCAACCGGTACCACGCGAAGTGGCGGAAACGGCTCGCCGCGCCCCGTCCGGCATGGTCAAGGTCAACGTCCCGTCGGTGGCCTTTGGGGGCAATACGGCCAGCAGCGGCTGGCCAACCTGAATATTTGCCGGCGGCAGGACCTGAAACGCGAGTGTCGTGATCAATTGCTGGACCAGCGGCAGATAGACGGGCCGCACCGGCAGATTCGACCAATCGGCGTCGCACGGGATCGCCGCTTCAACCACCAGGCCGTCACCCACGCGATGCTGGACCAGGAATGGATCGCCCGTTTCGAAGCGCGCCATGACGATCCCCCGCGCGCCGTCGCGATTCGATGTCGGTATCGCCACCGTCGTCGGCGCGTTGGATACCGGCCGCAAGCGATACCACTTCCAGATGTCCGCGGCGGAGAGATCGCCATTGGCACGATCATTGAAGATCGCCAACGCGGGATGTTCGAACCGCTGCACGACAATCCGCGTCGATCGCGTTTCGGCGCTGCCGACGCGGCCTTCGAGTGACTCGATTCGCATCGGCAACAGACCCGCCGGGCCGGCCGACAGGACGCGGTTATACCAATCCAGATCGATCTGGTTTCCCAAAAACACCAGCAGACTCCCACCGCCACGAACATATCGCGACAACGCGTCAACCTGAGCATCGGTCAGTTGGGCGACATTCGCCAACACCACAACACGCGTGTCGACCAATGCTTGAGCGGCTAGTTGCCGTGGCGTCACCGATCGCGTCTCGATGAGATCGGCCAGTTTCGCTCGGCCCAGCGTAAACGGCGTCAATGCCACGGCCAGAAAGTCCGTCTCGCTGCTGAGCGGTTGCGCGCTTGGCGCGCCGTCCACCAACAGGACCGGGATCCGATCCCATACCTGAATGCTCGCCAAACGGTGATTGTCGGTCGGCAATGCGTCATCGGCCGCCAGTTGGACGTCGACCAGATGCGCGCCGGCGGTCTTGAACCGGTACGTGAATAGCACTTGGGCCGTTGACTTTGCGCCGATCGCAATCTGGTTGGTCACGCGCCGAACGCCATCGATGGCAAGAAACACGGTGGCCGCCGCGCGCGGCCGCGGGCCGTGGTTCTTGACGCGCGCCCGGATCTGGAGCTCTTGATTGACGCCAAGCGTTCTGGTCGAGAATGCCAGTGCATCGACGGATGTGTTGTCAAGTGTTTCGCGACCGATCGGGATCAACGTAACGTGTGGCGTGACCGGCATGGCCGCCAGCATCTCTTTCAAGTTGCTCCGCGTCGCCGCGTCGATCGTGTCCCAATCCGATCGCTGGAAGTCGCTCAACACGACGAGTTCACGGCGCGCGTTGGCCATGGTCTTCAGCCGGCCGGCGGCGGCGTGGAATGAGTCAACGAATCGACTCGCGCCGTAGCCGGCGTGCCATAGCCGCATATGTGCCACTAATGTGGCAGTATCAAACACGGGACTGTCCAGGACCGGCGTGGGACCGCCGCCGGTCATCAGGGCGGCTAGATCCGACCCGTGCGGCAGGGACTCGGCAATCGCGGTCGCGGTCGTGATCGCGCGGTCGAAACGGCACCGTTGCCGCTGCTCCGTATCGATCGTTGCCATCGAGTAGCTATCATCCAGGAGCAACAGGAGCGAACTGGCGGCATCACCCGGCAGGGCACGCCATGCCGTCATGACCGGCCGCGCCAAACAGAGTGCCAGCAAGACAGGAATGGCGCAGCGTATGAGTAACAGAATGAGCTGCTCCAACCGCATGCGCCGCCGATTGGTCCGCAGCAATGACTCGAGCAGGTGCATCGCGCCCCACGGCACCGTGCGGAAGCGACTCCGACTGAATAGATGAATCAGCAGCGGGATCGAGAAGGCCGCCGCGCCAAACACCAGAATTCCATTCAGAAACGTCACTTCAGTCGCCTCCGCAAGGCCAGATAGGAGGCAAGCGCGTCGGCATAAGGACGATCCGTGACCAGCGGCACGAGATCGATCCGATGGCGGTGACAGCCAGCACGCAACTGCTCGCGAAAACGGGCTAGATTCTCGAGATAAGCATTCCGAATGTGTGCCGGGTCGAGTAGATGGCGGTGTTGGGCCGACTCCAGAGACTCGAATCGAGTCCATTGGCGGAACGGAAAATCCAACTCGTCCGGATCCCAGATCTGAAACAGTATGATCTCATGTTTGGCGTGCCGAAAATGTGCCAGTGCCTTGAGCATGCGCGGAACGTCACCAAACAGATCCGAAATAATGATCAGCAGTCCCCGCCGCTGAAACTTCGGCACCAGTTCATGAAACACTTTGCCCAACTCGGTCTCCCGGCGCGGCCGGGTCCGTCCGAGCACATCGACCATCGCCTGCAAGTGCGTCGGTTTGGCACGCGCCGGTATATGGTGACGGACCTTCGTGTCGAACGTCACCAGCCCAACACTATCTTGCTGCTGGAGCATCAAGTAGGCCAGGCACGCACTTAGACGGATCGCGTATTCGTGCTTGCTGAGCCCCGCCGAACGCCCGCCCGTGTAACCCATCGAACCGCTTGTGTCGACCAGGAGCGAACAACGGAGATTCGTCTCCTCTTCGTATTCGCGTATGTACAACCGGTCCGTCTTGCCGTACACCGTCCAGTCAATCATCCGAATCTCGTCGCCGGGAACGTACGGCCGATGCTCCTTGAATTCAACGCTGAATCCCTTGTGCGGGGATCGGTGGAGCCCCGAACAGAACCCCTCGACAACCTGGCGGGCCAGCACCTGGAGATTCGCGATTTTCTTCAGATCGTGGGGCGTCAAATAGTGAGAAACACGCACGTTGTGGAATGCTCCCGCGATGAAGGAAAATAAGAAATTAAAAAAGAAAATAAGAAATAAAAAATTAGAAATAAGAAATTGGTAGTTAGTAAAAAATGGTAGCCGTTGACGATACCTGCTATCAAGGAACACTAATCTTCACTGATCAACACTAATGATACCGCCCGAGAGAGTCCGCAACACTCAACATGAATCCGGCAGGTCGTGGAAAAGTCGACGGCACTTCAAGGTGAGGTTTTCCGATATTAGCGAGAATTAGCGT
>CAZSOG010000046.1:0-12224 GCA_964607555.1 uncultured Pirellulaceae bacterium
ATAAATAACGGGTGAAATTGTGTAACCCGGGCTTCGCCCGCAAGGCTGGAGGCTGGAGGCTGCAGGCTGTAGACTACTGTAGGGTTTGCGGAGCTAGTTCTCGGAAAAAAACATGCGCGCACGGTGCGCGCATATTACCACCTTAGAATCTAAAGGGTTACCAAATCGGGAGATACTCCGCACCCGTGAATCAGGAGAATGGTCCCACAACATGCCCCGTCATGTCGATCAGGATTAAGAGTAAGATTAAGATTAAGCGTAAGAGTGAACTAACCCGCCGTTCATGGCCAAAGGCCGTGAACGGCTTCGAACAATCCAACTACGTGCGGTAGCCTTACCTCGCCGATCTCCAGATTTGGCGAGGTCCCAACCGAAGGAGAGAAGACAATGCGTGCAATCTTGCTGGTACTGTTGTTGTGCGTGACCGGAGGCGTTGGCGAGACGCGTGCTGACGGGGCCCGCCCGATGCCGGTCGATATGGCCCGGCGTGCTCAAGAATTGAAAGACCTGCGGTTCGGGATGTTCATCTGCTGGTCGTTCAGCACGTTCAGCGGCCAGGAATGGACACACGACATCAAGCGGGTGGACTTTTTCAAGGCGACCGGTTGCGACACGGACCAGTGGTGCCGTACGGCCCGGGACGCCGGGATGGCCTACATTCTGTTCTTGACCAAGCACCACGACGGGTTTTGCCTGTGGGATACCAAGACGACCGACCGCAAGGTGACCAACAGCCCGCTGGGAATCGACGTCCTGGCCAAGTTACGGAAGTCGTGCGACAAATATGGCATTAAACTGGCGTTGTACTTTTCCGAGGGCGAGTGGCGTTGGCCGGGCCCGCGACAGCAAAACGGCGGTGGCGTCAATCCGGAAATCAAGAAGGCTCAGCTCAAGGAGTTGCTGACGCAGTACGGATCGATCGAGTACATCTGGTTCGACCATGCCGTCGGCGACGGAGGGTTGTCACATACCAAGACGATCGCCTGGTGTAAGCAACTTCAACCAGGGTGTTTCATCGGCTTTAATCATGGTGACCAGCGCGGGGCGGACATACGCCTGGGAGAAATGGGACGTCCCGGGCCGCTCGATGACCACAAAGCGGCCGGGCCGCATATGCACGATCCGCCCAGCCACAACTACCGCCTGGCGGAGTTCACGTATCCCATCTTGCCGCCCCATCGCGGTGGTGCGATGTGGTTCTATTCGCTGCCCAAGCATGACAGTCTCTGCCTGCCCGCCGAGAAGATCTATCGTGATTATCTGGGCGCGAAGAAATACGGCAACATTTTCTCGCTGGATGTCGGGCCGATGCCCAACGGCCAGCTGCGCCCCATCGACGTGCGGGCGCTGCACGAGGTGGGCCGTTACATTCGTGGCGAAGTCAAACTACCACCGCCCCCTGCGAGTCAAGGACACACGGCGAGCGCGTCAAGTGTCTGGCAGGATGACGAGAAGTACGGTCCGGCCGCCGCTTTCGACGGTGATCCGAACACCCGCTGGGGCGCCGCGCAAGGGTCGCGGAACGGTTGGTTGGCGGTCGACCTGGGCGAACCAACCACGATCGCCCGTGCCGTGATCGACGAAGGCGACTGGGATCGTGTCCGCCGCTTCGAACTGCAATGCCAGCAAGAGCAGCAATGGCAAACACTCGCCACGGGCACGACGCTCGGACCCCGACACGAGCTGCGCTTCACGCCGACGAAAGCCCAACTCTTCCGGCTGAACATCCTCGAAGCGAACGAGGTCCCAACAATCCTTGAGTTCGAATTATGGACCGCGCCTTGACACCGCGCGCAGGCCATGCGCGTTATTCTTCCCCGACGCCGAAATAAAAATCGCCGCAGCCTTGGCCCTTAAGCCACTCGAGCAAAGCAACGAACCCGTCGTATGGGCTACTGAACGTGAGCGGTTCAAAGACCAACCGGCGTCCAGTACGGTGAACACGCATACGGGCCGAGTAGCGTTCCGCCTCAGGTTCGCCAGTTCCATCGGCCGGGCGAGCCTGGGGCGCCCATGGCGCGTGCGCGGCGCTCGACTCGCGATCATCATGGAAGGCCTGGACCGCCGCCTCGATCTGGCCGGCAATCTGCTCGGTCGGCGCGACGCACTCCAATGTGAACGGAACATCGAACGGTTCACGTGCGACGGTGGTGCCGGCCCCGTGCAACCGCAAGCGGCGGACCGACGACTTGCGGGCCCGCTCGTCGGCAGGCGGCAAGTCCAGGAAAATCGTCTGGCCGATGAGCATCGCGCGCGAGTGGACCGGGTGCCGATGGGCGACGGCAGCAAACGTTCGTTTCGCCTTGTCGCCCGTGGCGAACGCCGCGATGACCGTGTTCCGCGACCGCCCCGACGGTGACTTGCTGCCCGGCGATTCCATGCTGAGCATTTCTTTACTCACCACCAACTGGCGTGGCGCGATGGAGCGCACGTTCGCGTTGCCGTCCGACACCATGTGTTGGACGACCATCAGGGCGAACAAGGCGACGCACGCGAGCAGGAAACTGACAACATAGGCGACGCCAATCCCCATCGTTGCCAGTAAGGACGGTGGTTGGGTGTTGGCATTTTCGTAGACTCGCAGCGTTGTTTGCGCCATCTGTTTCGCGGTCACTTTTTCCGACATGACGGGCTTGAGTTCGTCGAGGATTTGACACGCGGCTTCCCGAGGAATTCGAGCACCCTCGGGGTCGGCGGCCAACCCCCGTTTGCGCATTTTCGCGGCGACTTGTGCAGTGCGAAAGGCGATCGGCGTACCGAGCAACATGAGAATTCCGATCGTCGGTAGAAGACGCGTATGCAAGGCCCAACCACCGCCAATCAGAGCGAGCGCCGCAATGACTCGAAAACCAACATCGAGCAAGGGATGCCGACAGAACAAGATGGCGTGCGCTACCCACCCACCATCGAACGGCACGAACGGCAGCAGATTAAAACCGTTGATCAACAACAGCATCAACGATGCACTCATGAGCCAGGGCCGGTCGATAGCCACCGCGACCACGCCAAAAACAACTCCCAACAAAATGCCGGGAACGGGCCCCGCGAGCGAGACCATGGCCTTCTTCCAGCCAGGCACGTTGTAATGCCTTCCGGAGACCGCCGCGCCGAACAGTGGTATGAAGAACATCCGGACATTGCGATAACCGAACACGCGCATGGCGATGTAATGACCGCACTCGTGAAACAACAGGACCGGTATCAGAACCAGCAGCGTCTCCCAACTCCAAAACGCCGCCCCGGCAACAAAGAAGAGGAGGAAGGAGATGCCCAATATGACGATCGTTGACGCCCAGCTGGACCGTCGCCCTTCGAGTTCTTCGATTTGTTGGAGCACGGGGGCATAGGTCGACGCGTCCGTTAATTCATCGCGGTTCGTGCCGGTGGCATCCCGCCCCGGACTCGGGGCTTGAAAAATCCCCTGTTCCAGATACGCTTCACTCACCGACCGGTGATACTCGGCCAGAATCGCCGCGGCGGCTTGTTCACTCGGCATGGGCACGACATGCCTCGTCGCGTCCGCCGTGATTTCGCGCCGATGAGCCAGCCACAACTGCTCCGCATCCGCGCCCGGCACCGCGTTGCGCGCGATTCCCGGCGGTGCCGTCAATTCCGAGTTATTTGCCGTGGACAACACGAACACGCCGTCATCCAAAGCGGAAAGAAAACTGACGGCGATCGACGATCCTTCCTGGTCCGGGTCGCTCCACATCTGTTTCCATAATCGCGCCAGGGCCGCCCCGGACTGGTGGCGCACGACAACCTGGTACCCCACGCCACCGTTCACGCCGTCTTCGAAAACGTACCAGGTCGGCTCGACAAACCCTAACTCAGACAGGGACTGAAGCGACGCACCGAATGATGTGCTGACTTCCGAAGGTACTTCTTGACTGCCGGTCCGAAACTTGTCGAGCGTCTCGACATTCGGCTCTTCGATCCCCGCTCGCGTAACTCGATAATGCATCGTCTGCTCTCCACGCTGTTGACATGGCACACAGTATATCATGCCCGACCCGCCACGGAATTGCTCAGCGCCGGGACCGTCTCCCACACTGCTCGACCGTTAACGGAATTGGTCATGATGACCGAGTCGGTTTGCCGCAACATGTTGAAACGTGCATGGCATTGAAAGCCGGGCACATGCGCTGCCTGCATCAGTTGGGGAACGTGGACATCGAGTACTTCACTAAGCTGCTGCATATCCCTGGCCTGGAGCATGCCCGCGGCAACGTGCGGCACGAACGCCACGCAAAAGAATCGAATCGCCCTGCGCATCGGATACCGTCCCTTCTGATCAACCAAACGAAAAACGTAGCCGCTCACGACACCTGCTATCAAGGAACACTAATCTTCACTGATCAACACTCATGATACCGTCCCCGAAAGTCTGCAACACGCAACATAAATCCGACAGGTCGTAGAAAAGTCGAAGGCACTTCAAGGTGAGGTTTTCCGATATTAGCGAGAATTAGCGCCGATTAGTGTTCTTTTTCTTCTGGTCTGTGAACAGTTGCCTGAAAACGCGAGTGGACAGGAACCACGAATCACACGAATAGCACGAATGAGAACCTGCAACAAGCCCCGGTTACGAACGTGGTGACTGTTCACGGGGATCCGCTCGATTGCAGAAAACGTCTGTTCGAGCGTCGGCATGCGACGATCGAATTCGGACAACACCAACAGTGCGGACGCGGTGATCGTCCGAGCATCGTGAAGTCCCGATGCAGACCAGCTGCTTGGCGGTCCGGATGAAGATCTGGCCGCGCGAAATCGCCGGTGACGCATAACAGTTTTCACCAAGTTCATTGGTTGCCACGACGTCGAGTTGCGGGCCCGGGCGAACCACTTTTGTCGTGCCGTCGTCGGCCAGGAAATAGACGAGTCCCCGTGCCGAAACCAACGAGGCACTATAGTGTTTACCGAGCCGTTTCATCCAAAACCGCTTCCCCGTCGCCGCCTCGAAACAACTGGCAATTCCATTGTCGGCGGAGACCAGAAAGTACTTGCCTTCGATGATCGGTGAAGGCACGTAGGCGCACCCGCGCGTCGTGTGCCAAACCACATGCGTGTCGGTCACGTTGCCATGCCCGTCCGGGCGGATCGCCATGATGTGGTGGTCCGGATAGCCGGCGGTCATGAATAGCAACTTGCCGTTGTCAACAAGCGAGGCGACAAACTGCTCGGTCGGTCCGTCAATGATCCAGTAACGTGATCCGTCACGTGGATTCAGACCGACAATCGACTTGCTCCCGGATAAGACCATCTGGTCGCGGCCCGCCAGATGACGGATAATGGGAGTGACGTAACTTCGGGTCTTGTTTGTTCGAGGATGTTTCCAAACCGTCTTTCCCGTTTGCCGATCCAACGCCACGATATAAGCGTCACCATCGTGATCACCGTTCACGATCACGAGGTCTTCGAACAGGATCGGCGAGCTACAAAAACCGTGGACACTGGCAAAACGCCCGGGCCGCACGAGCCATGCCTGGTGCCCCTCCATGTCGTACGCCGCCACCACCAGATTGCCGGGCGTGACCTTTGTGCGGCTACCGAAATCCGGCTCCAGAAACGTGACAAACACCAGCTTGCCGTCAGTCACCGGCGTGCTGCTGGCAAAGCTGTTCAGCGTGTGCTTTTTCTCAAGCGGCGCCGTGAGCACCGTCCGCTGCCAGCGTGTGACGCCGGTGCGTCGGTCCAGGCACCGTACGACGCGCTGGTCCGTGGTCTCCACGCACGTGGTGAGAAACACTCGGTCATCCCAAACGACCGGTGACGCGTAACCGCGACCAGGAACTGGAACGCGCCAGGCGATGTTCCGGCCGGTCACGCCATCCCAATCGGTTGGAATGTTCTTTTCGTTGCTGGTCCCATCACCACGCGGACCGCGCCATCCCGGCCAGTTTTCGGCGTGCGCCGAATCGACCACAATCGTACCAATGAGAACCGGCAGGAGCACCTTCAGCATGCGTATCATTCTATATTGTCACTCAAGATTGAGAGGCCTTGTTCAATCGAGCAATCGCCCGTGGGACGTTACCAAAATCTGCACTTCACTACGAGCAATAGTCCTTTGGCCGGGAACCGGTCCAAAACCCGGTTTCCAACATGTACGATGGACGTCCACGTCGGTCGTAGAAGCGGGCAGACGCCTTCACATGACGGTATTGCGACAGACTCTTGACACTCACTACTACCGCCGCTTTTTCCAAATACTGAATCCGGATTGTCGCGTGGGCGCGCTGTTTGTGTTTGGTTTGGTTTGGACCGACGGCGCGCGGTTGACGCGCGCCGTTGGCGTTTGCACTGTGTTCTTGACCGCCGGCGCCGACTGTCTGGATATCGCGATTGCTGACGCCGGCTGTGGTCGGCGATGCAACGACGCGGCTGGGGCGTGTTCAAACCCGTACGCGGGAACATGGTACATCGCCACGGCAGAGTGGTGCGCCGGCCCGGGATGCCAGACGACGACTGCGGGCCAAAACGCACCTGGATGGCGCGGTGGACCCGGGCGGTGCCAGGGACCGGGGCGACGGGCAGGCCCGGGATGATGCACGGAGCCGGGATGGTGCACGGAGCCGGGATGGTGCACCGGCGGGTGCCATGAGCCGGGCGGTTCAATCGGCTGCACGACCGGTGGATGACCATCGGTTGGCGGGTTGTCGCTCGCTGGCGGGGGCTCCACTACCGGTGGTTGATCCCCCGGTTGGCCGGTGCCATCCCCGGTGTCAATTCCGCGGTCCAGAATCGCATTCACCCAGCCGGCAAATGCGTCGACGCGCGTGTTGAAGGACACGTCACCAAGTTCGGAATTCTCGGTGGTGCCGCCGGAAGTGAGCGACGCGATTTGCAATTTTCCGCCGGCGTCCAGGAATCCAGGCCCGCCGGAATCTCCGGCCGCCGTGTTGCCCTCGTCTGTTTGGTCGAACGTCCAGATGATCTGGGTATCGGAAACGGCATCGATCGTGGTGAGGGCCACGCGTTTCACGCCGAACGATCCGTCTCCGCCCGTGGCGTCCCCGCCTCCGCCATAGCCGACGATCCGCAGCAGATCGCCGACGTGCGGTGTGCCGGTAAATATTTCACTGGGCACGATATCGAGCACGGGATCGGCCAGCTCAAGGACTGCAATGTCGTTAGTCAGCTGTTGGCGGTTGTAATCCGGATGAACAAAGACGCGTTTCACCGGATACTCTTGATCGTCAAGCGTGAATACTCCTGTTTCCGGCCGGTTGCGGAATACGTCGGCCACGTGTGCGGCGGTCAGAACGTGGAATGGGCTAATCAGCGTGCCCGATCCGAACCCGCCAAACGTGGTGTCACCAACGATGCCAACCGACGGAAACTGATCGGTTGGCGTGCCATTGATAATGCGCGGAACAATATCCTGTGCCGCGGCACGCGGCGCGCCGGCGACGGCCAGCAAGGCCCAGCAAGTGGCGAGCAAAAAGCAGTTTCTTCGCACCATGACCTGGTTACTCCTTGAAAACAGAAATCCATCGGAAGCCATCCGCCTAGCCACTCAGAGGCGTTAGGAGCTGTTTCGATTCTAGCAGTTTGTTCGCCATCTGGCGACTTGGTACAGTCAAGCGAGTGCCGCTTTTTTTTCTTCGACGAATCGCACGTGATGGGGGATATGGCCGGTGATTCGTTGGAGCAGCACTTCCAGGGTGAGAGGTCCGGCCTTTGTGTGGATGCCCTGTCGCTGAAAGTCCTCGGGATCCAGCGTGTGCAGGATGCGCGCCATTTGTTTCCTGACCAAATGAATCAGATCCAATTCCTCCGCGACGTCACGCTGATCGTAGGCGAGGCCGAGTGCAAAAGCGCCGGGATCGCCGCCGAGCAGTGTTGGCTGATCTTCGACAATGACGCGTTTCATGCGGTCGGCGTAGATCGGCTCGAAGTCGGCAATGTGGCAAACGACTTGGCGCGTGGACCATTTATCGGCGACCGGACGAGCGTCCAACTGCGCATCGGTCATGTCGCGTATGGCCGCGCGCAAGAGTGCGGATCCCCCCAGATACTCACGCAACATTTCTTGGCAGTCCATCGTCGCATCTCCCATGTCGCGGAATCTCGATCTACTTCTGAAACACGGCTCTGATTTCCGGGTTCAGCGTTGGATATTGATCCATGACCTCGCTGCGCTGCCGATCGAGGACCTGTTGGCGGGATTTGAAATCCGCTTCATTGAACAGTTTTTCGGGGCGCATGATAATCGAGTCGACGGCGCGGACGGCACGTGGAATCAGGAAGCCCGTGGCGGACGATTCCACCCAGTGTTTCAGGCCGCCGCGAAAGACCGAATCCAGGATGCCGATGGTTTCGCCGAGTGAGATATCACGATACGAAAATCCCTCGCCAATGAATCCGGTGTTAAGCAAATAGCAATTGATATGCGGGTTCGACTTTAAGATATCATAGAACAGGTTGGCGTGGTCCGCTCGATCCCCCGCGACAAACGGATCGTAGAAAAAGACGTTCTTGATCTTTCCGGCCTGTGTCGGATCGCCGGCGGATGACTCCATGGATTGCCCCAAGACCATGAATGCGGCCGCCTGCGCGTGGGTCAGTTTCGCAATAGCCGGAATAATATTGCCGCGTGTGATCAAGAAGAGGTTATCGACGCGCTCCGCATTGATATCGTTGCCGGCATGCATGAAGTCGCGACGTTCGATCACGGCGCGGCCGTTGGACGTTCGCTGCAAGTTATAAAAGTCGATGGTACCTTCTTCATCGATGTGGACATTTTCGAGAAACGTGTCCCGTTGCAGGCAGCCATAATAGGTCTCGATTTGATCGCCGGGATTAAGGCCGTCCGTCTTCACGAACAGCCCGCCGGCTTCGAACCCGCGAAATCGGCCGTCACGGTGCAACGTTCCACCATCGTCCTGGATCAGCCAGGATCGTTCATGCCCCTTGCGCGCCAATACCTTGCATGTGGTACTTGTTTTCCCATTCGCGCTGAGTGCCACGAACAGCGAAAAATTCGTCAGAAAGGGGCCGTCGGACGATTCCAGCGTGTCTTTGCGGCAGCCCGCGTGCAGAAATACCGCGTCGCCGCCCTGTTTGACGCGGAAGTCCTGGCCCGCGAAGACAGCCTTCTTCCATTCGCCTAGGTAGCTGCTATTGCGCACGATCTTGACCAGACGTCCATCCGGACTGTGCGCGAGGCGGATCGTAATATCCTTTTCCGGCAGGGGTTTTCGCTTGTTTGCCTCAAACGCTTCATCGAAAAACATCACGACCTGATAGGTGGGATCGTCCACCATCACATGCTTGAAGAGCTTGAGTCCTCCAAACGCAATGTGCGCGTGGCGTCGCGGCAAGATCAGTCGAGCGGTGATTCCATCGCTGCCATCCCCCACTTCGACGTCGATCGTCACGATCTCTTGATTGCTTAATGCACGCGTCGCCTGCTCCAATAGTTCGTATTCCGGTTTGCCGAACTGGGTGTCAATATTGTTCTTCGTGAACATCGCGGCACGCGACATGGGCTCGCTGTTGGCGACGACGCTGCCGTATTTCGTTTCCCTGACTTCCGGTTCCTCCAACGCCATGGCACGCAAGCGCGCCTTGTCCGGATTGCGGATCAGCACACCGCGTTCCTGCGCCGAATGGACAATGCGTTTGGCTGTCTGGTGAAATTCGTCGAACATAGCAGTGAAATATCTCCCGCACCGGTGTGACCGGCGACGTACTGAGCATAATGACCCCAGGATACTTACTCGAAACGGGCGCGTGGCCCAGTGACCGGTCGAAATCAAGTATTTCGATGGCAAATATCGGAAGGTGGAATACGATTGCCCACTAGATGGAAACGCATGATGCACCGCACGGCCGGCGTGCCCCCCGTCGCCGAATCATCCTCCGGTCGCGAGGACGACGTCGCACAGTGTCCTCGTTACCATAGCGGCCGGGAGCAGCGTTGTCAAATCCCGGACCATCGGGCCCAAAATGCGCGACGCTGCCAGCACACGGGCGGAGTTTGATGGACGCGACAGCCCTGAGCTGGCCTGTAGAAAACCCATAACGCGGGCTCCGCCCGCAACCCAAGAAGGTGGCACCCGGTCATAAAACATGCGCGCACGGTGCGCGCATCCTACCGCCTAAGAATCTAACGAGGTTGCACCTCCAACCAACTGACGCATGGCGATGCATTGGAGACCTTCGGTCGCACCCGTGCGGGGTCGGGAGACCCGCGCACAGCGCTACGTTTTGTCCCATCCCGTCCGCCTATGGCGGATTTATCCCGGTGGAGCGATGATTCTGCACTACACGCGTCCCGCGTCTGACGGCAACGTCGGAACGAATGGCCGAATCTCGCCCCAAAAACTTGACTCAAGATCATCAAATTTCCGCCCATGCGGTCTCTAATGGGCGCCCCTTGTCGTGGCCACGTCATCAGCCCGCACCCGCTACTTCACATTCAGGACAACGCTGCCACTGTGGCTATTGAACTCCGGTGCATACATGCATTGGATCTGGGCCATGCCCGACTGGTACGTGCCCCGATGAACCACTCGAGTCGAATACTCGAACACATAGGTGCCCTTGGGCAAGTAGTCAATAAAGAAGTGGCTGGCCGTGTCGCGCGTCGATTGATAGTAGGCCAGCCCGTCCTGGTAGCGGTATTGGGACAGCACGTTCACCGGCTCCAGCCCGCTCCCACGTTGATCCTTCAAGTGGATGTATTCCATATCGCGATCGACGCGCAGCTGGATGCGGATCACTAATTCGTCACCCACCGACAAGGGCCCGTTGACGGGCTCGAGCACCGGGCCCTTCGTGCTGTTCTTCTTGACATACAAGCGTTTCTTGAGCGTTAACGGCGTGCCCTCGTGCGGCGTCACCTTGGACATGTCCTCGAGGTACTGCCAATGCACGCTTCCCCAGGCGACACCGGGATCGGCTTTCGTGACACGCACATGGCCCATCGCCGGCTTGATTTCATCGCGCACGAACCGCTGTTCGTAGAAACCGGTTCCTGCCTCGACGTGCCGGGGCTTGATTACCTGGCTGCCGAGCGTGACCTGGACCAGCGCGTCGGAGGCAAGTAAATCGGTGCCGCGCAACAAGAGTGAATAGACCGCATCGGCGGTTGCCTTGGTCGTTTTCCAGTCCTGGGTCTGCTTCTGTTTCAACAGCCACACGCGACAGAGTTCCACGGCCTGCGTGTCGTTCATGACTTCGTCGAACGCCTCGATCATCATCGCCTGGGATTCAATGGGCGCTCGATACCACCACCACGAAAGTTCGGCATCACGCCAGAACATTCCAAGTTCATCATCGGTCACCGACCGTTCCTTGATGGAACGCATGATGTCGCGTGGCGTTCGCGCGTCACCGAACCGCTTCAGTGCCAATGCCAGATGGGCTTGGGATTGGCGGTTGTTCAATCGCAGCCAGTAGTGGCGTGCCTGATCCAGGAAATAATCAACCGCCTGGCGGTGTTTCGGCGCGATTTTCAGATCGTCCAGGAAGAAACTGCGGCCATACAAATAGAGCGCGATCGTGGGCGACAGGTGATTCTTCTTCGGGTCCCCATGTTCCAGGATATCGTGATAGCGCCGGTCGATCCAGCCATCGAGTCGGGTCAGCGCTTTGACGGCCACGCCGATGTCGATGTCCGCGCCCAGGTGTCGAAGTCGCCCGAAACCGGTAGTGATGTAGAGTGTGATGTAGTCATTGGCACGGCCGCCCGGGAACCACGGCCACGCCCCGTCGCTCAGCTGCATATCGGCCAGTTTTCGCAGCACCCGCGCCGACTCGTCGTTCAGCCGGTTCGCGTCGAACAGAACGCCGACATTGCGCCGGGCCGCGCTTTCGCTTTCGGCCTGGCGAACCCAGGGAGTTTCTTCCAGCAACACGGCTTTCATGTCCTGATTCTTCTCCAGCGGGCTGTCCAACGCGGGCGTCCCTTTCCACTGATCGAACACGCGTCGGATCTTCGGATCGGAAGCCGCGATGTGCCGCGCCAGGACATTGGCATAGAGCCGATTAAATGTCTGCTCCGTGCATTCGTAGGGGTATTCCATCAGGTAGGGCAACGCCATGACGGCGTACCACGCCGGGTTGGAAACCATTTGGACCGTCAACGACTCGTTACGCAGCGTGTTGGACTTGCCCGATTCGAGCAGCTTCGTGAAGTCGAAGGTCTTGGTCGCCGCGCCCCGAATCGGCAGCGGCAACGATTCGGTGACTAGAATGCGGCGTGACAGTACCGG
>CAZSOG010000047.1:0-12160 GCA_964607555.1 uncultured Pirellulaceae bacterium
TTACTTCCTTGTTCCGCCGCTTCCGTTGTTCGCTTCGAAACATGCGCGCACGGTGAGCGCATGTTACCAACCCAAGAACCTAACGAGGTTCCACCTCCAACCAACTGGCGGATCCCCACGCGGCAGCAGCCAAGTGTCCGACCGTGTTCGGGGTGCCGGGTACGATGGACATCCTTGTCCGTCGGCACCCCGTCCACAAACTATGCGTGGTTCTCGATGCAAAAACTTGACTCAAATGCAACGAATGTCGGCCTATAAGGGCACTAACGCGGGCTTCGCCCGCAAGGCTGTAGGGTTTGCGGCGTAAGGTCTCGAGAAGAACATGCGCGCACGTTACCGCCCATGAACCTGATGCCGCGCCCCAACACCGCGCATCATCCCGGATGCCCCCGCGTTCACGCGGCGGGAGCCTCACCTTCAACCTAGCACCCCGCGTACCCCGCTTGAGCTCAACGTGCGCCACCAGTGTGCACAAATCGCACGGATATGGTACATTCGTATTGCACGGTCGGTGCCAGACACGGATGAGTTCGCGGGGTATGCGCTGCTTGGTCAATGAGTCTCGGAGCGACGGATTGCACGGCTGTCCGATCGCTCGGACCACGGTGGCCGGGAGGGGACAATGCGACGGCTTGTTATTCAGCAGTGCTTTCTCGCCGCGACGATCGCCGCCCTCTTCTCGCTGTCCGCGGTGGCCCGGGAGATGGGCTCCGAGCCGACAGCGGACCGGGAGCAGGTCGAACGACTTCTCGAATCGGTTGCATCCGGCAAAGAACTCGGCGACGGCACACCCGCGCAAGTTGCGATTCTGACAAGCATCGTGGATGATGGCGAACGGCAAGAATCCGAACTCGCAATTCGCGCTTTGGGCATGATGCAATCGAAGGCAACTGCCGCGATACCGGTTCTGTGTCGGAAACTGGATGCCCACAGGCATTCAACGCGCAGCTTCACGGTCGATGCGCTGGTGGCAATCGGTCGGAACTCCGCCGCGCCGCTGCACGACCTGTTGCACTC
The DNA here is from genome assembly GCA_964607555.1 of uncultured Pirellulaceae bacterium. GTDB lineage: Bacteria > Planctomycetota > Planctomycetia > Pirellulales > Pirellulaceae > JAJSAJ01. The sequence continues at coordinate 1,018 of CAZSOG010000047.1, forward strand.
GTCCTCGGGACGAGTACGCGCGGCAGCGACGGAGATACTCGGCCGTTTGCGGAAAATCGACCTCAACGATCTGAACGTGCTTGCCAAAGACCCCGATCCACGCGTTCGCGCGGCTGCCATGGATGCGCTGTCCCATTGCGGCCAGTCGGGCGCGGCACGATTAGTACTGTATCTAAGAGACCCCGAGTTGGCCGTGGCTGTCGAAGCGGCGCGTGCCTTGAAGGCCAACCGCGAGGCCTCGTCGGTTGCGATTCCCAAACTGATTGACGCCATCACTCGTCCGAACCTGGGCTGGGCAGCCGCCGACGCCCTGGCTGCGTACGGCGTCGAAGCCCGGCGCGCTGTTCCAGCAATTATCAAGAACTATCCGCTCGGTGTCGCGCATCGGTTCGACTGGGATGACGCGGCAGAGAAAGCGCTGGAGCATATTGGTCCGCCGGACAGTCGCGATATTCCGTTGTTACGTGAATGTCTGACTCTAAAGAATGAGGAAACCCTGATTCTGACTGCCAGGAGTCTGGCACTGATGGGGATCAGTGGGCGTTCGGCCGCCGATTCACTCGAGGCCGCGACAAGGACAACGATCGACCGATACCTGAAGTTGCAACAGACGTTTGGATCCGAACTGTACGACGAGCGAGACAATTCCGGCCGAGTGTTCGGGGCGGCCGAATACCTCATCGCGGCCGTTTGGCATGTGACGCGCGATGCGGACCGGTTTATTGGCCTGTTGACGGAAGCCGTGCAAAAGGCGGAGCTCTCGATCCGGTTCTCTCATCCGACACCTTGGCAAGAATTCTCCGCGGCTGATTGTCGCTCGTTGGACCGGATGCTGCGCAGTTCAAATGCCAGCGTCCAATACACGGCACTCGACGGCATATCTGACATCGGAGCGAACGCTCAATCACTGCAGCAAGCGATCCTCGATTTGGCCCGTGGGCAGGATCCCGACGTCGCGCGGAAAGCAATGGGAGCACTCGCCGCCATCGGACCAACCGCTGCGGAACAGACGGCACCTGTCCTCTTCTCGAAGCTGCGCGATGGCACGCTGCCGTTGCAACAGTTCGCAAATGCGGTTGAACACCTCGAAATCCACGGCAGGCAGTCCCGGGCGATCCTGGAACGTGGTCTGCGGGACCATGACCGTTCGACAGTGCATGCATGTGCTCGGGCGCTGTGCAGTGCATCGGACGAACCCGATCGAATTGCCGCTCTGATTATCGATGCGGCTCGAAAGGGACGCTGCACGCACCGCGATGCCATTGGAGTCCTGCGGCGCATGACACCTGTGCCTCGAAACATGTTGTCCTACTTAACGGGTCAAATGCGAAGTGCGGACTTGTGGACACGCCACGATGCCATCAGCGCGTTAGGAGATCTCGGGCATCCGGCCGCCTCGACGATCGCGGCCCTCGAGAGACAGCTCGATGACAAATCAATCGTGATTCGACTCGCGGCAGCCAAGTCGATCTTTCAGATTTCCGGGGATGCTTCCAGTCTGACGGCGCAGTTAAATGCCGCATTTGCCAGCCAGGATCGCACGGACCACTACCAGGCGATGAAGACAATCATTCAGACCGGTCGCGCCGGCGCGCCGTTCCTGCATTTTGTGCTGGCGCCGCGGCGCGCACGCGAACCATCTTTTCCGAAATCCGTCGTTGACGCCCTGAAGGCCATCAGGTCCAACGAAGCCGTTGCCGAACTAAAGACAATGGCCGGTTCTTCTGATTGGGCGGTGCGGTCACGAGCAGCCAAAGCGCTTGCCGACTTGCAGGACGCCGGCGGGAAGGGAGGCGAGTGGAAATGACCCGCATCCAAGTAACGGCTGGCCTTTGCTTCGTGCTACTGCCGTTGGTTTTGCGACCGTCGCTGGACGTGGCTTCGGGTGGGGAAAACAAGGTCTCGGCATCGAGGCATGGCTCCTCATGGCTTTGGACACCGGACAAGTGGACCAGTACGACCACCTACACGAGCATCCACAATTACGCCGAACGGCCGGCTGGAAAAACGCTGGAGACAATCACGGTCCAGTGGCAACAACCCAAGCTGGATAAGCTGGGCAATTTCTGCACCATCGGGGGTCGACTCATTTTCTCTGATCGCGGACGGGAGCGACCCGTGACTTGGTTTCAAGGTGTCACGGTTTACATGGCACAAGAGCCCGGTGCGACGCCGGATTGGTCGAAGGGAATGAAGCAGCAAGACACATTGGGCGAGACTGCGGTTGTAAGTTCCACAGGGCGGTTCGTGTTGCGGATCGACGCGCGCAAAACACAACACGACCGGGCCCGCCCGCAGATGTTTCAGTTCGGATTGGCGCTGGCCGATCACACGAAAACGGGAGACGCGAGCGAATTGGTTACCTGGAGTTCATGCACGCCGGCCATTCCGGCAACAGTTCAGATGCTGCCCCTGCCCGCGGCGGCTGAACTCCCGCGAGAATTGCAGCTGATCAACCGGGCCAGCGGCTGGCCGTTCTCCAATCCGAACAGCGTCGCCCTTATCCAAGCCGTCAATGCATTGCAACGACTCGGGAAAGCGAAAGCCCTCGCGACGCTGGAGAAGTACGTTAAGTTGACCGACACATACGACTCCATCGATGATCAAGAAGTCGTTTTTTGGATCATCCGTGTCCTGTTCGAACCGATCCGACTGGACGATCGGATCCCAAGTCCGGGGATCGCCGTCTACCTGGTTGATCGAGATTCCGCCGACGCGGCCAATTGGCCGCTTGCTCCGATGGCAGTCGTGGAAGACATTCCTTTCATGGTCGGGGAGCGGTGCGGCATGGGGGGGATGCCAGAACATCCGTCGGCCCACATTGAATGGGCACGTCGCCATGGCGTGGTCCGCGATGAACCGCTCAAGCCAACCACGAATCCAATTCTGGCGGCCGAAGCCATTCTACGGAGCCGACGATTCAAACAACTCGCTGACGACTTGCGTGGCCAGGCGCGCCACTTGATAAGATCGCAAGCGTTGGCCATGCTGGACGGAATAGTGCCGCCGACGGCAACGAAACACGACAACGACGCCAAAGAAGAGCAACAATGGAACTCGCTTGTTGAGATGGCCGATCGACACGCGATCTTCTGGGACTTGGAACATGAAACATTTGCGACAAGAATCAAGTGAGTCCATAATCCGAGTTGGTTCGTCCATGTTCGCGGAAAAATGTACGCCCGCTTTTGGACTCCCCCCTTGTCCTTGCACCCCAGGAAGTGATCATGAAACATGCCACCTTCTCACTACGATCTCTGGTTGGTCCCAGTCTTCTTCTCTTGCTCTTGGTCACCGGTGCCGTTTCGGCAGCGCGAGACACGATTGCGCCGGCAACGAAGCGGCCGAACATCGTCTTTATCCTTGCCGACGACCTTGGTTTTGGTGATGTCGGCATCTTGTTTCAGAACCACAAGACGGGAAAACGCATGCGGACGCCCAATCTGGACAAAATGGCGTCACAGGGTGCCGTCCTTTCACACCATTACTGCCCGGCGCCCGTTTGTGCGCCCTCGCGTGCCTCGCTCTATCTTGGCGTTCACCAGGGGCATTCCAACGTCCGTGACAATCAGTTCGACAAGGCACTCGAGCGCAATCATACGATTGCCTCGACCCTCCGCACACTCGGTTATACGACCGCCTTGATTGGCAAGTACGGTCTTCAAGGAATACTGGAGAAACCAGCCGGCAGTTCCAAAGGCAACTACGGCTCCCCCAGCCAGTGGCCGGCTTATCCGACCAAGCGCGGGTTCGACTATTTTTTCGGCTATGTTCGCCACGGCGACGGCCACAACCATTACCCGGCCCACGACACTTTTTTGCGGCCCAAGAAACAAGTCTGGGACCAGGATCGGATGATCCGCGACGAACTCCAGCTCTGTTACACGGCGGATCTGTTCACCGCGCGGGCCAAAAAGTTACTCGTCGACGAAACCAGAAAGCACCCTGACAAGCCGTTTTTCCTGATGTTGTGCTTCGACACGCCCCACGCAACGCTCCAGCTTCCCACGATGGCCTATCCAGAAGGTGGAGGCCTCAAGGGCGGCGTTCAGTGGATCGGCACGCCCGGCCACATGATCAACACTGCCGAGGGCAAGATCGATTCCTGGCGTCACCCGGACTACACCACGGCAGTGGGCGGGAGATGGACCGATCTCGAAGAACGCTTTGCAACCTCAGTGCGGCGCGTGGACGACTGCGTGGGAGATATTCTTAAGACGCTCGCCGACCTGGGCATTGCGGAGCATACGCTCGTGGTCTTCACTTCCGACAACGGACCGCACGCGGAAAGCTACATCAAGCCAAGTCAAACTTACGATCACTCCTCCTATTCGCCGGTTTCCTTCAGTTCATTCGGTCCGCACGAAGGGATCAAACGCGACGTCTGGGAAGGCGGCATTCGCGAACCGACATTCGTTTGGGGACCTGGGATCGTCGGCGGGGTGACGGGCGACGTTGAACAGCCGCGAGTCATCGACACACCTTCCCAATTCCACGACTGGATGCCGACCTTCATCGACGCGGCGGGCGGCACGCCGCCGTGCCGTACCGATGGCGTCTCGCTGCTGCCTGTCATCACTGCCAAAGGCCGGCGGCCTCGCGCAGGGACCGTCTATGTCGAATACTTCGTTCGCGGAACGACACCGCGTTACCCGGATTTCGAAAATCACGGCGGCACACCGCGCATCCAGTGCCAGACCATTCGCATGGAGGGCTCCGACGGCGTTTGGTATACCGGTGTACGCACCAATATCCGGTCCCACAGTGACGACTTCGAGATCTATCAGACCGACACCGATCCGAAGCAGGCGATTAACCTGATGGGCCGCTCGGCGTTTTTCACGGCTCTACAAAACGCAATGAAAAACCGCGTTTTGGAAATCCGGCAGCCCAATGCTTCCGCGCCCCGCCCTTATGACACCGCGCCGGTCCACGCTGTCTCGGTGCCCGCCTCGGAACTCGAGGCAGGCCTTGCGGTCGCATCTTATGAAGGAACATGGCCCTGGCTGCCTGAATTCCGCGACCTGCAACCGGTCGCCACCGGGAGTGACAGCAACTTTTCCGTCGCGCGTCTCACGCGCCCCAGCGATGCGGGACTCCTCTTCACCGGCTTGATCAGAATCCCGGCTGAAGGTGTGTGGACCTTTAAGATCCAATCGGACAGCGGTGCGGCACTGCGCATCCATGAGAGCCAGGTCATCGACGACGATTTCCGCCACGGCGCTCAGGAAGCTGGCGGCACGATCCGTCTCGCCCCCGGACTGCACCCGTTCCGGCTTTATTACCGCAGTAAAGGCGCGAACCCGTCGCTTGCCGTGCGGTGGGCCGGGCCAGATGTTCGTGACCTCAAGACCATGACACCGATTCCGGACGCTGCCTTGTTCCGGAAGATCAACACTCAATAGGCGTTTCCAACAGATCGGACAACAGGGAGCGAAGCGGTGAACACCTGGCAGAGGACGCACAGATCATGCGATACAGTACGCTCGGAAAGCCACCCTAACTTGATCGGTGCAACCCAGTGGTGGCAATGACAGCTAGCACGATCAGCCCATTGACGGGGTGTTGCGAAATCGAAATGTTGGGATGCTGGGATTCGACAAAGGCGCAAAGAGAAGACGAAGAAGAAAATGGCGTAGCACGTTAGCGGATTGGCGCGGAAGGGGTTTACCACGAAGGACACGAAGATCACGAAGTGGCGAGCCCATGGCCGAACACGATAGTCCGTATTTCCGCCGTTGCCTTCTCTCTCCCCGTGCTCCTCGTGATTCATGTCACCCCACTTTTTCTGTTTATTTCTTATTTCTTATTTGTGATTTCTTATTTGTGACTCTTGATTTTTCTTCTTTGCGCCTTGGCGCCTTTGCGTGCTGATCTTCTTCTCTTGGTTGCATCATCTGTGTTCATCTGCGTTCATCCGCGGTCCTCGAGCTTTCGAACCGTGCACAGTCACTCGAAATCCAGAGACGCTTGTTGAGCGGTGATTCGGGCCGCACTACAATGCCGATGGTCGGTACGATTAAGGTCGGCATGGCCAACACGCAGCGGATTTGAACGCCCAAAAATTGGCCGAACACCTGGAGTGAACGCCATGGTGAATCTAACGCGAACGTACGGTTGGCTGCATGTGTCGCTGAGTCGTCGTACTCTGATTGGCGTTCTGCTCGTGCTCATCGCCGGACCGCCGCGCGGCAGTTTCGCCGCGACGACTCAAAAACGATATTACGCTCACCAGGCGGTTCATGATCGGCATGGCGTGATCGCCCCGTGGTACAAGCAGCAAAATGGACCATGTGACTTCCGCGTCCGCATCGCCGCGGAGACCTGCAAGCGTTATCCGTGGACGACGATCGAGACGGCCGCGGCTACCGCACCGCATTTCGTTTTCAATGGTCATTGGAAGATCGCCGCCGACGGCACGATCACGCCGGTTCCCATTAGCGACTGGAACAACGGCGACTTGGGCCAGCGCGCGGCGTATGTACTTGCCGGGCTGGTGGACTACTATCGCTACACTGGCGATCCGGCGGCAATTGCACTGATTTCGCTCCAGGCCGAAGCACTCCTGGATCACTGTCTCACGCCGGCCGATCACGCATGGCCCAGGTTCCTCGTCAGCGTTCCCATCAAGGGAAAGCCCTACGGGCAATGCGACCCGCGGGGAATGATCCAGTTGGACATCGTGGCCGAGGTCGGCCTGGCCCTGTTGAAATCGTACCAAGTGACGGGTAACACACGTTGGTTCGACGCGTGCAAGCACTGGGGCGATCTCATGGCGGCCAAGCGGAATAGACGGCCTGGAAGCGCGCCGTGGGGACGCTACGCAAATCCCGAGTCCGCCCCATGGAAAGACAACAAGATGACCGGTGGCGTCGTGTTCCTGCTCGACTTCTTCGACGAGTTGATTCGTTTGGGATATACGGGCGACGAGGGCCAGATCGTCAAGGCGCGCGATGCCGGCCGCGCGTACCTGCGGGACGTGCTGCTGCCGAATTGGACGGTCAACGACGTTTGGGGTCGCAACTACTGGGACTGGCCCGACCCGGTCCAGGCGGAGAATGTCACCGACTTCGCGGCCCGCTATCTCATGGACAACAAAATCGTTTTTCCCAATTGGCGCAACGATACGCGCAATATCCTCTCGCTCTTTCTCAACCATACGAGCGTTTGTTCGAAGTCTGCCGGCGACGTCTACAGCGGCGCGTGGGCGTTTCCCGAGTCCTCGAGCTGCTGCGGTCGCTCGCTGTGGTATGGGCCGATGGAGCTGGCCGTCCCATTTGCCCAATACGGTGCCCAGGCGCAAAGCCCGTGGGGTCGCGAGTTGGCACGGCGGATGCAGATCCTCGCGACGTATGACGGTCACGAGACGGGCGTTTCGGAAGATAACATCGATGGTGGGTTCATTGTCAACGGCGGCTGGTTCAAGATCGCCCACCCAATGGCACTCAAGCATCTCTTGGGTACCATGGCTTGGATGCCGGCCGAGTTCGGCGCCGCGCGCGAGAACCATGTCATGCGGAGCACGGCGGTGGTCAACCGCGTGGTCTATGCCAAGGGAAGAATTCAGTACGCGACGTTCGACGCCCCGAAAGAAACGATCGACGTCTTGCGACTTGCGTTCACCCCGAAGCAGATCCGTGCGGACGGCCAGCCCCTGACCGCACGTGCCGACCTGACCGCGAACGGCTACGCCACCACGCCGCTCGCTGACGGAGATTACCTTGTAACGATCCGACACGACGGTGCCAATTCTGTCGTGGTGGAGGGCGATGACCCGCAATCGGAATGCGACGATGCGCGCCTTGTCTACACAGGCACTTGGACCGCGGACCCACACCAAGCGGATTTCGGCGGCTCATGTCGAGTGGCCGGGGAAAAGGGTGCTACCGCGCAATTGACATTCACGGGTAACCAGGTGCGGCTGATCGGTCGAGTCGATCCGGGCGGTGGGCTGGCCGATGTCATTCTCGATGGCGTGAAGCAGCTCGTACGTATTGACTGCTGGTGCCCGGCAAGCCGTCATGAACAAGTACTCTATTATCGCAACGGGCTCGCCAACGGCCCGCACACGCTCCAAGTTGTTGTCCGCGGACAAGGTAACCCGCGATCAGCGGGGACCAGTGTTTACGTCGACGCTGCTCAATGGTCGGCCGCTACCGGCACGGCTGGTTATGGCGAAGGCGGTGGGCCGACGGACACGCAGCGGATGGTCCTTGGTTTCGGCGGACGAGAGGACATTAAGGACTCCGCCGGCAAATCCTGGCGACCTTGCACGGAGTTCACCGTACGACTCGGCGCAAAGGCGGACAGTGTCGAACAGAGCTGGTGGACGGTGCCCACGGAGGGCCCCATTGCGGGCACGTCCGATCCGGATCTGTACCGTTATGGTGTCCATGCGCACGAGTTCTGCGTTAACGTGACTGTGGGTCCGGGCACTTACTACGTGCGGTTGAAGTTCGCGGCGGGCCGAAGATTGGACACCTGTGCGAATTGCACGACAATCGCGATTAACGGCCGGGAGGTCGTTCACCGGATGGACATCGCGGCGACAGCTGGCGGCCCCGACCGCGCCTTCGATCTCGTATTCAACAAGATCACGCCGCGCAATGGAGTCATCGACATTCGTTTCACGGGTGGCGATGTCGAGCGGGGGATCATCGGGGAGGCATCCTGCCAGGCCCTCGAAGTCGGACCGGGCAGCAGCCGCGGCGGCGTGACGCCGGTGACCGTTGCCGCCAGGAATCTGCTTCGGAACGCCGGCTTTGAACAGTGGGAGTCCGCGGCAGCCACCGCCTCGGGCGCCAGTCAATGGCGATACGCTGTGGACGCCGGCTGCCCGATGACGTTGAGTCGCGCGGCGGTGCCGCCAGGAAACACTGGCCGGAATGTCGAGGTGGCGGAAGGTGACTATGCCGCGCGGATCGCTGGAAAGGGACACAGCCGCCTGTGCCAGGAGGTCGCTGTCCGACCCAACAGCGTGTATCGGGCATCGGTTTTCGTGCGCGCCTGGAGCGCACGCGGCAAAGCGTTTGGCAACGGCTCGAACGACTCTGCAGGTCTGCTGCTCGAGGAGCTTGACGCCGGCGGCAACGTCGTGTCACAACACCCTAACACGACCGTGGTCCAGGCCGGCCCCTACCGTTACGTTGCCAGCCAGGTGACGACAAGGAAGAACACCTCGCGGCTGCGGTTTGTCCTGGATACGACGTTGACCAGCGAAGCGTCGGCCGGCTCCGTCAGCTACGATCAGTGCGTGCTGGACGGCCCACCGGCACCGGCCGTCGTGATCGGTAGAGTTACGGACGAGGCAAAGAGCCCTATTGAGAACGCGGTCATTGCGATTGGAAGTCAAGCGGTCCGCACCGACTCCGACGGCGGATTCACCGTCGCCGGTTTGAGCGACCTTCGGGACGTCTCGGTCCGGGCGGATAAGCAAGGACACTATGCACTGTCCCGCGTGCTGCGATTGCACGCGGGTGAAAACCGGTGTGATTTTGCGCTGATCGCTTTTCCAACCAGCAATCTTCTCACCAACGGCGGCTTCGAAAAGGGCTTTGCCGCCGCGCGGAGCGTCGAGCATGGCGCGGATGGAACCCGCGGCCCGTGGACATTCAGTTTTTCGCCCGGCACGGCCTGCTACATTTATCCGGAATCGATCTACAAGTGGCGCAAGCCGCGCGTCCTCCGCGGCAAGGAGGCGATCAGCCAGGTGAGCGACGGCGGCGGCCAGATCCAGCTCCATCAGGACGTGGTCGTCGATCCGAACGTGACGTTGACGGCATCGGTGTGGGTCCAGGGACTCGATGTCCAGCGCGACGGCCATGGGTTCGGCGCGAGTGACAGGGACTTTGCGGGCCTGGAGATCCAGGAACGCGATGTTCAGGGTCATATCCTTGTCAGCCACGAAAAAGTCGGTATCCACGAGGCCACACAGGATTTCCAACGGATCAACTGCCGTTTCACCACGAACCCCGGGACCGCCAGCGTGCGGTTCATTCTTTTGAGCCGCGTCGACTGCGGTTGGCAGCAGGGAGCCGCGATTTTTGACGATTGCGTGCTGGAACAAGCCGCGACCGGAAAACAGGAGCGACGCGGACAGGAAGAGGATCATCACGCAAAGGCGCCAAGGCGCAAAGGGAAGACGAAGAAGAAAATGGCGTAGCATGTTAGCTGATTGACGCGGAACGAGTATACCGCGAAGGACACGGAGATCACGAAGTGGCGAGCCCATGGCCGAACACGAAAGTCCGTCTTTCCGCCGTTACCTTCTCTTTCCCCTGCTCCTCGTGGTTCATGCCACTCGACATACCCTTGCTGTGGGACGCGCCGTTGAGCGGCGATGCGTCTGCCTCTTCCGTCCTCCGCTATTGAAGAGAACACCGCGTCGGTGTACGATGAACCCATGCCCATTGTCAGCAGATTCTTCGGCATCGTGATTGCTTTTTATTGGGAGGACCACGCCCCTCCGCACTTCCATGCCAAGTACAGCGGAGACGAAGCCATGATTGACATCCATACCGGAGAGGTTATTCGTGGTTTCCTACCCCGCCGAGCCCTCTCTCTGGTGAACGAGTGGCGTCAACTTCACACCAACGAACTTGTGGAGAATTGGGAGCGTGCGGGCCAGCGCAGGCCACTGACCTACATTGCTCCTTTGGAGTAGCGCGATGATCTTGCATGTCGTGGAAGCGCGGTACGAGCGAGACTACATCCTTCACCTTGAATTCAATGACGGGGCGGAAGGGCATGTTGACCTTGCCAATGAACTGCACGGTGAGATGTTCGCCCCCCTCAAGGATCCAGCCAAATTCAAGGCTTTTCGGATCGACCCGGAATTAGAAACCGTTGTTTGGGAAAATGGTGCAGACCTCGCACCGGAATTCCTGCACTCCCGGCTACTTGTCACCGAAAAAGGAGGACAGGGACCGTGATCGACCGGTTTCTGCGAGACAAACCCCCTGCTGATTACCGAATATCGTCGGTGTTTCGCTAGTCTCGGCTGTTAGACCATTGGGGTCGACGCCAAAAGGACCTTATCCGGTTTTTATGCCGTTTGCGGACCATCAGCCATGGGGACCTCACAGGGGTCGATCGAAGCACCTTGGCCGAAGGCCATATTCATCGTAGATGGGGCACAGGGAGC
>CAZSOG010000048.1:0-12105 GCA_964607555.1 uncultured Pirellulaceae bacterium
GCCGGTGCGTGGTCGTCGGTGCGGAGCGCGCGCGTGCTTCGACACGCAGCGCGACGATTTCAAGGGGCCGCCGTGGTTGCGTGTAACCATAGGTGCGCTCGTGCTCCGCCGCGTAACGTGCCGCATACGTTCCTTCGTCGGGAGCCGGTATTGTCAGACTTGCTTCCAGCCCTTGGTAGCGCAACTCCAACGCCTGGTGCAGTTCGATGCGATCGGCCACCGCGCCGTCCGCCAGCAACTGGGAACGCAGTTCCGCGCCCAAGCGTTGAAACTCAGGTTCTAAAGCGGCCACTTGGCGCTCGCTGTAGCGCGTGTAGACGCCCACACTACCGTGGCGTACCATGTCCGCTTGGCCAATCCCGTAGGCGCTCAACACGCCAGCGTCGGGATGCGTCAAGACGCGCTTGATTCCCAGTTCGCCGGCCACCGCACATGCATGCTGGCCGGCGGCACCACCGAACGCGACCAACACGTAGTGGCGTGGGTCGCATCCCTTGGCAATGGAGACGGACCGAATCGCCGTGGCCATGTTCGTGTTGGCGACGTGCAGCAGGCCGGCAGCCAGTTCGTGCGGCATGTAGCGGACACCGGTCGCCGCGGCCACTTCATCGCATAAAGCGTTCAGACGCGACTCGACAGCCGCCCGGTCCAAGGTGAATGGGAAGTGCTCAGGCAGAATCTTGCCCTGGTAGAAGTTGATATCGGTTACTGCCAACGGTCCGCCGCAGCCATAGCAGGCGGGGCCGGGATCGGCGCCGGCACTTTCCGGCCCGACGACCAGTTTGACGCCGTCAAAGCGGCAAATCGAGCCGCCGCCCGCCGCCACCGTCTCGATCGCCATCATCGGCGCCACGATGCGCACGCCCGCCTTCTCCGTTTCGTATTCGAGATCATAGCTGCCATCGAAACGGGCAACATCCGTGCTGGTCCCGCCCATGTCGAAACCGATTGCACGCGCGAAACCGGCGGTCCGGGCAACATGGGAAAAGCCGACGACGCCACCGGCGGGTCCTGACAGAATACTGTCTTTGCCGACAAAGTGATCGGCATCGACCAGGCCACCGGCCGACGTGAGGATCCGCAGACGGCCACTGCCCAAAGCACGCCGCAAACGCATGATGTAGCGCCTCAGGACGGGGTTCAAATACGCGTCGACCACCGTCGTGTCGCCGCGCGCAACGATTTTCATTAGCGGCGCTATCTCGGCAGAAAGACTGATCTCGTCAAACCCGGCTTCCCGCGCAATGTGACCGACGAGCTGTTCGTGCGCGCCGTTTACGTAGGCGTTCAGCAAGCAGACTGCCAGGGATTGGATGCCGCCGCGACGTAGCTCTGTCAATGAGGCGCGAAGGGTATCGGCATTTGGCGCCCGCAAAACACGACCATCCGCCGCGATACGCTCGTCGATTTCGACGACTTCGGCAAACAACTCGGCCGGCTTGCTGATTGCCAGGTCAAACAGGTGAGGACGATTCTGGTAACCGATACGCAGCACGTCGGCGAAGCCGCGGGTTGTCACCAGTGCCGTCCGGGCGCCCTGCCGCGTGAGCAGTGCATTGGTTCCACGCGTCGTGCCCAAACGGACCGTCGTCTCGGGAACCCGATCCTGCAGACGCAGCCCGAGCAGGTAGCGAATGCCCGTGATCGGTGCCTCCTCGCCGGACGCCAGTTCGTAGGCCTGACCGATCGGCGGCGATGTTGCCAGCGGCGCGTCGAGCTGTAGCAGTCGTCGTTGGCGATCGAATCGGGAGACCACCGCCTGGCCGGCGAGGCGGCCGGCCGCATCGAGCAGCCGGACCGTGTAGCCCTGCCAGAATTCGGCCGGATCGCCGGCACGCCCGGCATCGACGATCAGACGATCGGTTGAGCCGGGCCCAACCGTACCTTTGGTCACACCCGAGCTAAGCAGTTTATGCTGCACCAGCCGACCATCGGCCCGGCGGCCGATGCAATCAGTGAACGTGCCGCCCACGTCAATCCAAAACTCCATGGAACTCCTGGTATGTATGTGTATTCGGCCAACGATACTCAGAAATCGGGGACGCGTCGTGTGGGGGACGCGATCCGACTGGAAAGCGCACCCGGTGGGACGCAAACTTCCGACTTGCGGATGAGCAGCACGCCCGTCGATCCGCCTGACTGTTGTGGAGGTTGTTCTCCTGGGGCTCCGCATCGCAGATTGTGCCACAAAATACGCCGGCCGACTATCCCCATTGACGCGCAGTGGCAGTAAAATGGGTGGCGGTTCCCGATCGTTTTGTCGGCCCGCTCCGCCGGGCCGCGGGATCACTCCACGGCACGTTCGACTGAAAGGAAAGCCCATGGGTATGAATCTGGGTATCAATCTGGAGTTTGTCCGGCATGCCGACAAGAGTCTGGCATGGGGAGTACAGAAGGCGGCGGAATTAGGCTATGAGTTCGTCGAACCATGCTTCTTGATGGGCCGATGCTTGCTGTCCAATGCCGGGTATTGCCATGTCACTAGTATGGACACGGATCCGCAGAAGATTGCGGCAATGATGATTGATGCCGGCGTGAAAATGAGCGCGCTGTCGACCCATTCGGACCTGCTGAGTCCCGAGTTTGGCGTCCTCTATGCCCGCAAGGGAATCCACTATGCCAAGGCACTCGGTGTCGACATCGTCCAGATTTGCGAAGACATGTACCCACCCAAATGGATGACCGAGCAGGACGCGTTCGACTTGATGCGCGTTACCCTTAAGGCGATCGCGGAAACGTGTGCCGATAATTGGGTTTACCTGGGAATCGAGCAGCACGGGCCATACACGGCGAAGATCGATAAACTACAACGAATTCTCTCGCTGGTTGAATCGCCTTGGATCCGGGTGAATTATGATTGCGGTAACACGTTCTTGTCCGGTACCGATCCCTACGAGATGCTTGAAGCGGTGATCGACAAAGTGATTCATGTACACGCCAAGGACATCTCGGTGCGGCAGGCGGACGAGGAGCGGGGCAAGGTCACCGGTACCGCCGTGGGTTGCGCGTGTGGCGACGGCGTTATCGATTGGCACCGCGTCATCGGCCGCCTGAAAAAGGCGGGTTATGACGGCGTATTGTCAGTAGAGTGCGGCACGGTCGAGGACGCGCGGCGCTCGCTCGCCTACCTGCAAGGCGTTCTGCAAGAGCTTGACGCATGACGCGGCGTTAGCCCCCTTGCGGCGCGGAAGTCGTTCCGTTTGAATTGCGTTTTCTGGACATCGTGGACCGTGTGGACAAGCTGGACGCGACACCGAATGGGAAGGCGTTCACGTCTTATTGGTCCCGTAACCTGTAGCTCCAATGATCTGATACAATAAACGCTGGTTGCCGGCAATTCAGGCCAGCGATCGAGGCGGGAGAATTCCGATGAAACACGTTTTCTGGATTGCAGTTTGCGCCTGGTCATGCGGATGTCCGATCGACCTTCGGGCCGGTGGGAACTGGCCACAACTTCAGGGCGGCGCGACACGCTCGGGGAATGCACCCGGGGTCTCGTTGCCAACACCGCTGAGTCTGATTGCGGCTGTGCCGTTGACGGATAGCATCTTCGCCTCGCCGGTCGTGCAGGACGGGCGCGTCTACGTGATCGACGGGGCGGGCGTCGTGTTGGCAATCCGCGCGCGCGACGGTCATGTGCTATGGCGGTTTGCCACCGCCGGTGGCCCGGGCAATTGCAACAACGTCGCGGCGCCCGCAGTGATCGGCAAGTACGTTCACGTCGGGACGATGGCGGGGTACTACTATGTCTTGGATCGGGACACGGGCGACGTCGTCCGGCGAATTGATTGTAAGGAGCCCGTGTTCTCCGCGCCTGTGGTCGGCACGGACCGAGTTTATTTCGCGACGCTCGGCGCACGCGTTTACGCCGTCGAGCCGGACGGCGAGCCTGTTTGGAATTGGGACTTTGTCAAAGAGATCATCCGGTTCGATGGCGATCGATGGAGCGGTGCCGATTGGCTGGCGCATCGGCAGAAGCGGGTTACATGGCGGGACCACTTCGTCTGTTCCCGCGACATCTGTTTGGTCGGCAAGACGGTCGTCATGCCGGCTGGGGGGCGAACCGTTTTCCTGGAGGACGCCGGCGATGCACCGAAGCTGCAGGCGCTCGGCATCATTCCGGCGTATGTCGGGACTGAGTTTCCGGCGACCTTTGGGCAAAGTGCCGATCCGGCGGGCAACGTATACGTCCAATGGCATCGGCGTGATAACTCCGGGCGCGTCGAAATCATGCGGCTGGAAGGAAACGAAGTAAAGACGAGTTTTGTCAAGGGGACGGAGACTTCGATCCAGTTGTTGGGGCTGTTGAGTTTCGCGCCGGTCAGCATTCGCGGCAAGGATGTTTATCGGGTGCGGCCGGAACACGGCGTCGGTTTGTGCCGGCACACACGCGGCAACCGCCGGCCCACCGTGCTAAATGCCGCGGCGTCGATCAGCCCGCCGGTTCTTACGCGCGCCCACGCTGTCTACGGTGGGTTGGACGGGAAACTGCACATGGTCCCGCTGGCCGGCGGTGCGGAAACATCGTTCCCGACCGCTTTCGGGGCGCCGATTACTGCTCCGGTCGCGGTTGCCGACGGCCGCGTCTACTTTGGTTGCGAGGATGGCTACATTTATATCCTTGGATCGGGCGGGAAAGCCCGTTTGCCGACCAAGGACCTCGAGATCTGGAAGGTCCGCAGCCCGTTGACCGGTCCGCTGGCCGGGGATCAATTCAACTGGTATACGAACTATGGCGATTTCAGCGGCACGAACGCGAATGACCAGGGGCTCAAACCGCCGCTCCGCATGCGTTGGACGCGGCGTTTGGCGGGGACGGTGAAGCACCTGCCGGTGTGCGGAGGCGGGCGAATGTACATTCACACAGCCGAAGGGCAAATCCTCGCGTTGGAGCAGGATACCGGCCGTTTGCTGTGGCGGCGTTATTGGCCGGACGTCTACTTGTCGTTCACGTCACCTTTGTATATCCAGGGCAAGCTGTTGGTGCCGCAAGCCGGGATCAAACGCTCGATGATGCGGTGTCTGGACGCGGCAACCGGCAAGTTGTTGTGGGAGGCCCCGTTTACCGGATCGCCTGGCTGGAGCCGCCAATTTCCGCCCGTTGTTTATCACAACATCGCGATTTACGCATCCGGCTCCGGCCAATACGCGGCCCAGGGGTCCGAGCGGTACTTCACGTTCAAAGGGACGCCGGTCGACGCGGGCGGCCGTGAAGTCATGAGCTGGATCTATTCGAACGACAACCCGTTTTATCCGAAAGATCATCATCCACTCATCTGGGCCTGGGACCTTGATACGGGAAAACTGGTTTGGCAAAAGGACTTTTCAAAATACGGGCGCGGCGGCAACGATTGCGGCATCTGCCTGCTGGACGGCAAGTTCTACTACTCCACGTTCTTCGGATACTCGACCAGCCAGAAGCGACGGCGCGGATTGCCGGTGGAAAACAACGGCCTGACCGCGTGCCTCGATCCGGAAACCGGCAAAGTTCTGTGGTTGACAACTGACTATTATGTGACATCCAAGTGCACGCTCAGCGCCCGTGATGGCCGGATCTATCTTGGCGGCAACAACCCGGCCAAGGAAGGTACGAAGGATCGGTTCGTCTGGTGCCTCGATGCCAAAGACGGCTCGTTGATCTTGAGATCCGACCCGGTGACCTCGGCGCTGAATGTCGTGTCGGTCGGCAAACGATTTATTTTCTCCAACGCCTTGCGCGGGCGGGGCAATGTGTTCGATCGGGAGACCGGCAAGGTGTGTGGCGGCATCGACACGAATTACGCCTGCTGCCGGTTCACGCTCTCCGAACCCTACGTATTGGGTGCCAACATGGATATGATCGACCTGCGTGCCGGCGGCAAGTTGGTCTCGACCGGTCCAGCCATCGACTCGCGCGAGTGCCTCGGCGCGGTCGTTTCCAACGGGCGGCTCTTCTATATGTCACAAGCAAGCGGTTTCGTGGTTTCCCAGACCTTTGGCGCGGCCGCCAAAGACCTGCCCGCCGCGTGGCAGCGAGATTGAAGCTTTGGGGTCAGACCTTGTTTTCGGTTTTCAGGCATGATCGCGTTGGTATGCCGCACGGACTTTCAGCGGTTATTCTGCCTATTCGGGAGCAACCAGGGCGCGGCGCAGTGAATCGACCTGCCGCCGGGGATTCCGGTTCTCCGCCAACGCAGGCGCCATGCGCCGGGTCAGATTCGAGACGCTATCCGGATGGCTTAGGCCAAACTCCGGTGCTAACTCGCGCAACGTGGCCGTCGTCAAGCGACGGGCCAGCCATGCGGCAATGCCACATGCTAAATAGGCACTGCGCCGCTGGGCAAACAGGCCAGGATCCGCCGCGAAATGACGGCTCACCGTCCAAGAGTAGCTTGCGTCCGCGATCCGTTCACCCTTGAAGCGGCCTTGAAACACGTGTCCGACGCGCTGCTGACGCCGGTTGAACCAGTTGGCATATCCCGACAGCAAGTACTGCATGCCACGCGAGAGGTTCGCCTCGGGTGTACGCAAAAACGGGTGCCCATGATTCGGCATGCAAACAAAACAGAACCACTCGAATGCGAACCGGTCGACAACCGCTTCCAGGCCCTGGACAAAATGCTGCTAATCGCGCTGCTCGAGAAACACGCGCTGGCGGCCGTTGCCGCGGGTGATCACGTGGTAGATTGCGCCCGGGAATTCAATGCGTAACGGTCGTGCCATGACCCGATCTTAACCAGTCCGTACCTGCCCGTAAACCGGAAACAGGGTCTGACCCCAGCGCACACAGCAAGAACTGGGCGACAAGGAGGTGGGATCATGAACACGGGGTTTTCGGTTCGGGGACAGCGCGTCCCCGTGGATCTCGTGAGAATAGGACGCGTGGGATACATGAGACCGATGGCAGAAATAGAACCGATGCGTCCTATGAGCCGCATAGATCCTACCGTAAAATGAGATGATAGAATCTGTCGCAAGAACGGGGCCAATGGGCCCGATGAAGAACGATGATCTGTTGTCGTGGCGGGTACGGGGGAGATACACATGACCGAAGGTTTCATTCCGGCGCATGGCGGGTACGGGGATTTGCTGTCCTATCGCAAGGCGGTTATCGTTTACGACGCTACCTACCGCTTCTGTCAGCGGTTCCTGGGCCGGCGCGACCGAACGGTGGACCAAATGGTCCAGGCCGCCCGTTCCGGCAAGCAGAATATCGTGGAAGGCAGCATGGCCTCGGCCACCTCGAAGCAAACCGAAATTAAACTGACGAACGTGGCCCGCGCCAGCCTGGAGGAAGTGCTGGAAGACTATCGCGATTATCTGCGTACGCGGGACTTGCGGCTGTGGGAAAAGGACTCGCGAGAGGCGATGTTCGTGCGAAAACTCGGAGCTAAGCCAGATGTGTCCTATGAGTCCTATAGGACCTATATCGAGACCCGTCCCGCTGAGGTGGTTGCGAACATCGTCATCTGCCTGATCCATCAGACCAATTTCCTGTTGGATCGGCAGATCCGCCAATTGGAACAGGCCTTCGTCCGAGAGGGCGGCATGCGGGAACGCATGACACATGCTCGGCTGCGCGAACGATCCCGGCAGGAACGCTCCCGCGGCGGCAACCAACCGGGAAATGGAAGAGGATGAGAAGGGGACCCGCTGTCGCGTGCCAAAGGGAACATAAGTCGCATGAGTCCCATAAGACCTATGTCAGGCGTTTGCTGAACCGGAGGGCACACCATGAGCAAGGTCGGCCAGAAGGAAATCCTAACGCAGAAACACGTGATCCAGTTCCTCAAGATGGCGTTAGACTACGCCTACCTGAACGACATCAAGAGCTAGAAGAACTGCTTGCGTGGCAAGGGTCATATATATAACACGTTAGTGGCAGTGCCACGTGTGGCATGCTGCCGGTGGTCACGGGCCTTGTGCCGGAGTCTTGCCCGCATGGTGACGACCGTCACGGTGCGCTTCCGGCGCCCTTTTTCGACGACACGGAGGCAGCCGTCATTTCTCCTGCGAAGCATATTAGCTTGTCGTCCAGCGTGGTCAAATAGAGCCGTCCGTGGGCCGCGCTGAGGCCATCGAAAGCGGGTGCCGAGTCGAGATGATAGGTGGCAAGTAGCTGTCCATCTTTGGTCGAAAAGACCTGCAACACGCCTCCCAAGCGTCCTTCAAATGAGGCCAACGGATCGGCCGGCGGCACCTTGTCCGGGACACCGGCGGCGAACAGGCAATCGCCGGCCAGCAGGAGCGCGCGGACGCGCGTCGGTATCATCTGTTGCCACTTCGACGGCTTGAGGCGAACCCAGCCGGTTCCTTTTTCGACACCGCGCCCGCCGTGCCGGTACCGGTCGGAATACGCTTCGGCCGGCAACCACTTCAGTCCCTCGCTCTTGTCCTTCTGTTCCAACAGGGCCGGTTCGGTCGTGTTGTCATCCGCGTAAAGCAGATAGCCTTTTTCACCGGGGAAGAACGCCGTCGCCCACAGAATCCGCCGGTAAAAGTACTTCACGGCGAATGTCGTGGAGTCGTTGAACACAATTTGCTGACCGCTTTGGGGCGCATGCTGGGCTAGATAGAAACCGGGCCACCAGCGACTGTGCATCCAGAAGATGCGGTCAAAGCCGCTGTCGTCGAGAAAGCCACCCGTTGCGACCAGATGCGGCTTGCCCATGTCCAGTTCCCCCAGCGAGCTGGCCGGCTGCAAAGGCACTCGATTCAACTGCCGGTCGAACTTGATGCGACCCATGTACAGGCTTTCGCCGTCGCTGACCAGAAGATCGGGCCGCGCGCCCTCCATCGCAAAGGGCGTCCCGATATCTTTCTTGATGTCCGGCCACGGACCTGCCAGCCGGTGCTTCGCGATCAGGTGGCCGTCGGTCGCGTCCAGACCGTAGACCAAGATCCCCCCGTCCAGGAACGACGAGCGGCCCGCGGCAAAGTACACGATACCGTTCTGGACAAGGACGCTCCCATTGACGGGCCAGATCGACTCCAGTTGATCAAATGACACGATTTGCCGTTGACCGGGGGCCGCCCGGAAACGCCACAGCAGCCGGCCGGTTGCTGCGTCCAGGCAATACACGCGGCCATCGCGACAACCGAACAGCAAGCGGCTCCGCCAGTACGTGGGAGAAGAATCAATGCGGCCACCGGCGGCAAAACTCCACATGGAGCGGCCGGTTGCCGCGTCCAGGCAGCGCACGCGATGCTTGTCCTTCTCAACCAGCCACAGACGTTGACCAACAATCACGGCCTGGGGAGCCTGCGCGGCCAACGCCACTTGCCAACGCCGTTGCAGTTTCGGAGAAAGTGGCATGGACGTGGCGCCGCTGCGCTGATTGTCGCACCGATACATGGGCCAGTCCTCGCCACCGGCGACCACTTCGGTTCGCACCGGTGCGTCGTCACGGCTTGTCACCTCCACCTGCCTGGTGGTCGCTGCCGCGCCGGTAGCCGGTTCCGCGGACAGGGCCAGATAGCCGCGTGCCAACACACCGGGATAGCAGAAACACTGGCTCGGCGGCACGTAAAATAAGCCGTTGGCCGGCACGAAACTGGTGAAGCATGGGGCGCGCAGCCAGTCATTGCGCATGTGGTTCCCGTCCTCCACGTCGATGAACTCCGCCCCGCGTTTCGGCCAGATCAGATAGCGGTCGGTTGCCTTGCCGCGGTAGCAGCGATAATGATGGCCCGGCGAAATGAGGTTGGCGATCTCGATCGTTTTACGTGGTTGCCCGGTGTGCAGGTCGTAGCCGTCGGTCGAGCGGCCGTACCAGACGACGCCGTCAATCACGAAGATCTCCGCCGGCATGGTGGACGCCCCGGCCAAGCTGTCGTGCCCCGGGCGTTGCCACAGCATGTGGCCGTCGGCCAACGAAAAGGCCGTCATGATCCGTCCTCCCGCCGCTCTGCGACCGCGTTTCTTGGCCGTGCCCGGGGCCTTCTTACCAGCATTGGCTTGTGTGCCGGCGGCCGTCAACGGCAGCGCTAACTGGCCGCGCGCATGCAGTAGAACAACACCATCGCGAATGGCAAGCGCCATACCGCCACCAAATGCCCATTGCACGGGAAACGCCGCGCGCCACAACTCCCGGCCGGACTTCAGGTCCAGACAGACCAGATTGGCAGCGTCGTGGTAGACGATCCGTCCGGCGTCGGCGGCCAGCGTATAGGGCACGACGTGCAGCGCGTCCTTGTGCCATAACGGCGTCTTGCCATGCACGTCCACGGCGACCAGTCGATCCCGCTCGGAAAAGGTCCCCCGTCCAATCCGTTGCGTTGCGCCGACGGATAGCCCTTGCGTACACTTGGCCACCAGTATGCCGTCGGCCAGCAACAATTCGTCGGCACCGCGCGTGCCCGGCAAGGCTTCGGCCAAAATGCGACCGGTCGCCCCATCCAACACGGACACGGGCGAATCAATGAACTGTAGTGTCACGTAGATCCGATCGCGGTCCGCCACCATGCGCCGCGCAATCGTGTGGTGCATCTGCCAGCGGTTGGCCGTGCCGGTTCCGAATTCCGGTTGCCAGTGGCGCAACGGGACTTTCCAGAGCAACACGCCGCTGAAGGCATCCCGCGCGACGACTCGACCTTGTTGCGGCAGATGCCGGTAGACCCCGGCCGGCGCTTCGTCCAGGATACTGAACAGCCGGCCGCCGGCGGTCACCACACACTGCACGCTCGTCGGCCACTCATGGCTCCGGCACCATTGCGGGCCGCTCGTCCACCGCAGCCCTTTCGGCGGCCCGACTTCCCGATCGTGTGAAACCATATTGCCGCTCGCGTCGTGCAGAAAGTGCGTCCACTCGTCGATGGTCTTCGGCCGCGGCTTGACCAACTTCTGCCAGTGGTTACCTGTATGTATGTAAGCAACTCCGCCTGGCGCGAGCACGCGCAACAGCTCGCGCCGTGTCACGTTGAACCACTGGCTGACGATCGCCAAATTGACGACTCTGTCGACGTACGGCAGGTGGCTGCCGTCAAACTGCCGCACGCTAACCGGGCCACGCACACCAGCCGACTCGATTGTTTGCCCCACCTGTTCGACCACGGCCGGATCGACGTCCAGGCCCTGGACCAGGTAACGCGCGCTGGCGTGCAAGGAGACCGTCCATTGGCCGGTAGCGCACCCCAAGTGCACCACCAATCCACCCTGAACGCCCGTGGCCCGGAGGACGGCCTCGGCCGTCGGCTGTGCGGCGGTCGAACAAGAGCCCCCGATCAGTACCAACAACGTCGTTACACAAAATGCCCGATTCATGTGAGTACATCCTTTGGGTGTCGATATTGTGCATGATCTGAAACCCGTCCACGTCTCGATCGTCGCCTTCATTGTCTCACGAGCGGTCGCCGAACTCAAGGTCGTGCAAAGTGCCCTGACGGGCTATGGACGCGAGGCGCTTGGCGACTCACGCGCTGGACGTAGCCGTTCACGGCATTTGGCCATGAACGGCGCGTTAGTTTACTCTGATCTTAATCTTACTCTTACTCCTACTCCTTATCGGCATGACGTGTTGCGTTGCGCGACGATTCTCCTGATTCGTGGGTGCGGGATATCTCATTTGCGCTGCGTGCCTCGCCGGCAAAGGCGGGAAGAGGATCAAGAGTAAGATTAAGAGTAAGATTAAGATATGGGATTAACGGCGGACAGGATTACGGCCAGCGTGCTCGCACGATCGCGTTTTTTTGGGCATGCGGGCGACCGGTTACACTCAACCGAGTGAAGCCATCTCGGTTGACTTACTCAAGGTTGGCGCCGGGAAGAATCAATTTCGATACACCGTTGGTCGGTTTTAGAGCATGACAACGACGAATATCGGCGTTTCGGGAGCGGCGGAGCCGCGCAAGCACATGGCTGCTGGCGTTAGCCAGCAGATCACTTGCTCCGCAACCAGTGCGCGAAGCTCGGTGATGATTCGATCTCTGCCGTCCATGGCAGAAATGTTGCAAAACCCTTAGAATAACACATCAACAGTTTTTACCCCGTGAACGGTTACTCAAGGTTTGCCCCATAAGGCCTCTAATGCGGGAGGCCCGCAACCCACAAGGGAGTACGCCCTCCTTCGGTCGCGCTCCCGTTGTTCGCTTTGAAACATGCGCGCACGGCGCGCGCATGTGGCAGCC
>CAZSOG010000049.1:0-12033 GCA_964607555.1 uncultured Pirellulaceae bacterium
ACTCTTACTCTTACTCTTAATCTTAATCTTAATCTTAATCTTACTCTTACTCTTAATCCTCTTCTGGCCTTTGCTGATGAGGTACGCAGCGAAAATGAGGTAATCTCAAATGAGATATCCCGCTCCCACGAATCAGGAGAATCGTCGCGCAACGTGACACGTCATATCGATTAAGATTAAGATTAAGATTAAGATTAAGATTAGAGTAAACTGAACGGCTACCTTTTTTCGCTTACCCGCCTGCCGCGAACCCGTAACAGAGGAAGCACGCCCCATGCCACGTCATCCTGAATCGAGTGGCAGGCCGGCGTGCTTTCTCATCGCCTCGTTGCTCACCCTGGTCTGGATGGGCTGTCGCGAGCAAGCCAGCCCAACCACCCGGAATATGGAAGCCGCGACACGTGGAACACCGCGTTCGGCGACCGCGTCGCGTCCACCGACGCGAACGCCTGGTGACCAACCGCCGTGGCGTCCTGGTCGGCGTGGCCGGAACACGCGTCACTCGCCTCCCGCCGGACGCCGGCCGTCCCGCTTCGCGCGGAAAACCAACCCGGACGGCCCGCAAGCGGCGGTTGCGCGCGTGACGCGAATTATCGACGATGCGATTGATTTCGGACCGACGTCCGTCATTTGGTTGATCGACGTGTCGCCCAGCGCGATCCGGTGGGGCCGTGCCATCCGTGCCGCCATCCGTGATTACTACCCGTCCGCTTCCGCGTCCGGTAGCAAATCGATCGGCCACGGGCTTCGAACCACGATCATTACGTTTGCCAAGCGTACCTCAACGCTACTCAACGCGACATCGGACGGCCAACGCGTGCGTGCAGCAATCGACGCATTGCCAACCGATTCGAGTGGCCAGGAGGTCACCTTTGCGGCACTGCGAACGGCTCTCGATCGGCTCGTTCCGATCCGCGTCCGTGAACACCGCGAAGTCCTATTCGTTATTGTTTCCGACGAAGCCGGTGACGACGCCCCATCCGTTGACACGCTCGTTCCACGACTCGTCAAAGCCGCGATTCCCGTCTATGTTCTCGGCGTGTCGGCCCCGTTCGGGCGGACCGCCGCCGTTGATGCTGCTGTGGAATCGGCCAAGGCACGCGCGGCCGACACCTCATGGCAACCGATTCTGCAGGGTCCGGAATCACGCCACTTGGAACGTGTTGCGTTGCCCTTGGCTGATGACGGCCAAGAATACGAACTGATGGATTCCGGCTTCGGTCCGTTCGCGCTGCAATGGCTATGTCGCGCGAGTGGTGGCGCCTTTTTCGTGGTACGCCAGCAAGCGTCCCATTTCGCGGCGACTTTTTCTCAGCCCGAGGATTGGCCCCCCGCGGGCCCCGCCCCATTCGACGTGAACAGCCGCCGCACCCACGCGCCCAGTTACGTCACGGAATCAGCATACCAGCAGTTGCTCGATTCAAATAAAGCGCGCCGCGCACTCTACCAGGCCGCCCACGCGCCATTCGCTGAACCACTGCGCAACCCAACGCTTGATTTCTTCAAGCGAAGCGAAGCCGAGTTGAAACAATCGGTCGACCAGGCCCAACGCGCGGCGGCCCGGATCGCACCGGCCATCGACCATCTATACAATACTCTGAACGCGGGATCGGGCGATCGCGACAAACTGACACGACCGCGCTGGCAAGCCGGTTTCGACCTGGCGTTGGGCCGCGTTTGCGCCGCAAAAGCCCGTGTCGACGGCTACAACGCAATGCTCGCCGCGCTGAAACGAGGACGTCCGTTCAAGGACCCCGCGAGTACCCGCTGGATACTCCAACCGGCACCGTCCACCGATGCGAGCAGCACGCTCAGAAAAATCGCCGAACGGGCACGCACGAGCCTGCAACATGTTGTCACTGACCACCCGCATACGCCCTGGGCAACGATCGCCCGTTACGAGCTGACGCGGCCCATGGGTTGGCGTTGGACGGAATCCGAATGAGCCGGTGCCCCCCCCGCGTTTCGGTGTTTCGGTAGTACACGTTGTGCAGCAACTTACTGGCGATCTCTGGTCGTTTTTCGGCTATGTGTACCCATTCGTGTGATTCGTGGTTTGTTTTCGTTTGCAGTTTGAGTTGTTAATACGTGCGCAAAGGCGAAATGTCCCTTGCCGCGGCGGATGGCTGAATTGCGGCTCCGCGGCAGATCGCTCATGAATAATCCGCGCTAGTCTTCCGGCGACGGCGTCTGTTGCTGGACCAACGTCAACACCTGCTCCAACCGCACCCGGAGCTGCTCGACTTCCGCCTTCAACTCGGCGAATTCCGCCGCTGACACCCCACGCGTCGAACCGCCGCGTGCGGACGCCGTCGGGGCCGGCGCGCGCCCCTCCGCAAACCGTGGTTTCAGCTCCGCCATCTCCCGTTCGCGGTAGAGATTATGGGCAAATACCTGGCCTCGTCCAGGCGCGCTCAAAGCGACCACAAGCCGCTTCTCAATGAGCGCGTTCAAAAGTCCATGCAACGTCTCCAGGTCCGGAATCTTGTCCATTCGCGACACGTGACCGCGTAACGCACCCGCCGTCTGCGGCCCCCGCAATAACAACTCGGCCATGACCGCCAGCTCGACCTGGTCGACACCCAGCCATTCGTACATGCAGTGACGATATTTTGCTACTCGCCCTCCCGACTGGACCTCGATGACCGCCCCCATTTCACGCAGTTCGTCCAGCGTGCTCTCGATCCGATCAGCCGTCAGTGACATGATCGGATCGCGATTCGACTTCTGATTGCATCCAGTCGTCAACGCGTTCAACGTCAGGGGATAGGAATCCCTCGTGGTCTTGGCCTTCTCGACCAACACGCCGACCACCCGACGCTGGATTGAATTCAACGGCCGCCACGCCGGTTGAGGTGCTTCATCCGCCAACTGAGAAGTCGCATCCATATTCATCACGCATCCAATGCCGTTACCAATTGCGCTAAGTCCTAGTGCGGCAGGCCCGCAACCCCCAAGGGAGTACGCCCTCCTTCGGTCGCGCTCCCGTTGTTCGCTTCGAAACAATGCGCGCACGGCGCGCATGTGGCCGCCTGAGAATCTCGTCCATGCCCGGTGATACGACGCGTTTCCGCGCGCCGCCGGCCACTGCCGATACCCAAGTTTCCACGTCGCCTAATATAGCTTAACGCGGCCTGCTCCCGCAACCCACGTAGTCTACCAGCCCAAGTCTGCCCCGGGCGAGAGACCAAACTTGGGTGCCGCATGAACTGGCGCTGCCAGACGCCAATCGTCTTTTGGGCGTTATAGGTAGAGCGGTTCTCCGAACCGTTCTAGACGCCGTCACCCACGTGGCCCTTGGCCGAAGCTTGGGATTTGGGTTGCGCGGTGGGGCGTGGGGGAGGTGCGCGGGAACATGCGGTCGGGGTGGCACGCGGTCGGTTCGGAGAACCGACCTACCTTTGGCGCCGACGTGGATTTTGGGCGGAGCCGAGTGCTCGTTCGAAAGCGTCAGCATCACTCCAGCGTCGCCACCAGTCGCGTAACCATTTCCTGGAGTTTTAGTTCGGATTCAGCCGCCTTGTCAACGACTTTCCGTGCATCCACTTTGTCCGGCAAATCAGGTCGCGCCACGTTTGTGATGACAGAAAGCCCAAGAACTCGCATCCCCAATTGCGCGGCGCACACGGCTTCAGGGACCGTTGACATGCCAACGGCGTCGGCTCCGATAGCGCGCAGGAAACGGTACTCCGCGCGTGTTTCGTAGTTTGGGCCCGTGACTCCCGCGTACACGCCGCGATGAACGAAGAGTCCGGTTTGGCGCGCCAGGGACGACGCCAGTTTCAGAAGCTCGGAATCGTAGATCGGTCGCTTGGGTCGCCCGGGAATGCGTCTATCGGCCCGTCCACAGCCTGTCCCCATACCGCATCCCATCAGCCCGATATGGCCGGTAATCAACATGACTTCGCCGGCCTGATACGCGGGGTTCAAGCCACCACTGGCGTTGGACACGATCAGGTCCGCCGCCCCGAGTGCTCGCGCCAAACGCACCAACCGCGTCACGTCATCGACCGAATAGCCCTCGTACAAATGGCAGCGCCCGCTGAACATGAGTACGGGAACATCCCGCAAACGCCCACAAACAATCGTGCCGCGATGGGCCAGCGCCGTCGGCATGGGAAATCCTTGGACGTCTCGATAGGCGATTTTAGCTTCCACGTCCAGCGCATCGACGAAACCTGCCAGGCCGGTCCCAAGCACGATCGCCGCGCGCGGCCGGCAACTCCACGCATCGCGGACCACCTCCGCGGCGCTGCGTACGACTGCCTGATTGCCCCTCGTCGATGCTGTCACAATTGTGAAGCCCTATGCAGCTTGCAAGTCGACACTCCCCCGGCTTCTCATTTCGACACCCTTACACCGCGTCGACCGACTCACCCGCCAACGCACTGACGACAAGCTGCGTGAGCGCGGGCTGTGCGGCGTTCGCGGTGGCAATGATCCGCTCGACATTGGCGGGCTCCAACGCGTCCGGCAGGCACATATCGGTGATAATCGACAACCCCAGGACGCGCATCCCGGCGTGGACGGCAACCAGCACTTCGGGCACGGTTGACATGCCAACTGCGTCGGCACCGATCGATCGCAGAAAGCGGTACTCGGCGCGCGTCTCCAGGTTGGGTCCCGCCACGGCAACAAACACGCCTTTGTGCGCGACGATGTCCGCCTTCCGCGCGGCCGCCAGCACACGTTGGATCAGGGCGTGTTCGTAGGGCTCGGACATATCCGGGAAACGTGGTCCAAGTCGATCATCATTGATGCCAATCAAGGGATTCGCGCCCATCAGATTGATGTGGTCCTCGATCACCATGATGTCCCCACAGCTGAAATACGGATTCAGTCCCCCGCTGGCATTGGAGACGATCAAAAGTTCCGCTCCCAGACGGCGCATGACGCGCACGGGTAGCGTGATCGCTTTCAGTGCGTATCCTTCGTACATGTGCACGCGCCCTTCCATTGCCAAAACGGGCACACCCTCCAGTCGGCCGCAAACCAGTCGCCCACGATGACTAATGGCCGTCGAGTTGGCAAAGTGCGGAATCTCTTCGTACGCGATTGTGGCTTCGACATCGATCCGCTCCACCAAACTCCCCAACCCGGTGCCCAGGATAATGCCGGCATGTGGACGCGCATCCCATTGCCTGGCCACCACTTCGGCAGCACGCTCGACTTGATCATACAGGTCCATCATCCGTCCAACTCGCATTTCTGAGTACATGGCTTCGCGTGGGGTACCGCCTGCGCGCCGAATGCGCGTATATTCGGTCATCTTGTTACCACGCGGTTCTTACTACCGAAACCGCTGGTAGACCAGCGTAGTCGAAATCCCCCGGCCAGAACAAGTACCCGCCGGCCCCACACGCGAACACCGTGTGCGTTGCTCGGCAGCTCGCCACAGCGCACGCCGGGCCTCGTCCGCCTTTCTCGGCAACGTAAAACCACTATAACCGAGTCTCTCACCGCAAATTATCGAGTGTCGTCATCGAGGTGAAATCGTGTGCGTCGTCCAGACACCCCGCAATTCGGATGCTAGTCAGACCCATCGGTTTCTGGTACATTCATAGTAATCCAAGGCCGATTTCGATGGAGCGTTATGGATGGTGAAACAACTGCAAATCGTGCCGCAGCAATGCACCGGGTGCCGGCAGTGCGAGCTCGCCTGCGCTTGGGTGCAGACGGGCACATTCCAGCCGACACACAGTCTGATCCGCGTCCACGTCTTTGACGAGGAAGCGAGTTACGCGCCGTACGCCTGTGTGCAGTGTGCGGAAGCGTGGTGCATGAACGCGTGCCCGACAAACGCGATTTTCACCGACCCGACGACCGGCGCCAAACGGATCGACGTCGGCGCCTGTGTCGGTTGCCATCTCTGCACGCTGGTCTGTCCCTACGGGACCGTGTTCACGCTGCCGCAATCCGGTACGGCGGCCAAGTGTGATCTATGCGGTGGTCGGCCCGCCTGCGTCGCGAGCTGCCCGACGGACGCGATCCAGTACACGGAGGCGGACGGCACGGGATCGTGGTTCGATGAATGGTCGCGGCAGGTGCAGACGTGCCGACTCGCCATGCAACCGAAATCAGTCGATTCGTAACGAGGAGTCATTCATGGCAGGATGGACCGGCAAGCTGTTACGCGTGAATCTGACGACGGGAAACACCGCGGTCGAACAGATCCCGGAAGCTGTGTGTCGCGGTTACTTGGGCGCGCGAGGCATCGCGGTGCGCTACCTTTATAACGAAGTGGATCCGCGTGTCGATCCGCTTGCGCCGGAAAACAAATTGATCTTTGCCACGGGTCCGCTCACCGGCACACCGATCCCGTGTGCCGCGCGCTACATGGTGGTCACCAAGGGCCCGCTCACCGGCGCCATCACGTCATCGAATTCCGGCGGGCACTGGGGCCCGGAACTGAAGATGGCGGGGTACGACCTCTTGATCGTGGAGGGTCGGGCGTCCGCTCCCAACTATCTGCTCATTTACGATGATCAGGTGGAATTGCGCGATGCGACGGCCGTTTGGGGCCAGGGCGTCTTTGCGACCGAGGATCATGTACGGCGCGTGCTCGGGCTTCCCGATGTGCGCGTCGCGTCGATCGGACCGGCCGGCGAACGGCTCGTCCGCTTTGCATGCATCATGAACGACAAGCACCGCGCGGCGGGACGCAGCGGCGTCGGCGCGGTCATGGGTTCAAAAAACCTCAAGGCGATCGCGGTCCGGGGGACCGGCCAGGTGCGTGTCGCGAACGCCCACGCATTCATGCAGTCCTACTGGAAGCTGCGCCACCAGATGCACGATAACCCGGGCCGAATCGGTTTCACGAAATATGGCACACCGGCGACCATGGATCTGACCCAGGCCCATGGCGGCTTGCCGACACGTAATTTCCGGGAAGGCCAGTTCGAACACTATGACAACCTGAACGGCAAGGCCATCCGCGCGCAACGACTCGTCACCAACAAAGCGTGCTACGCGTGCACTATCGCCTGCGGGCGTGTGACACGCCTGAGCGAGTCGGCGGCCCGCCACCTGGTCACCATGCATCCACGCAACTGGCAGGTCGCGGCCGAAGGTCCCGAATATGAAACGGCATGGTCACTTGGCGCCGATGTCGGCGTCGCGGATCTCGATGCCGTGATCAAAGCCCATTGGCTGTGCAATGATCTGGGAATGGATCCGATCTCCATGGGAGCTACCGTCGCGGCGGCGATGGAACTGTACGAGCAGGGCGTGATCGACGATACACAGGTTGAAGTACCACTCCGCTTCGGATCCGCGGATGCCTTGGTCCGCATGACCGAAGCGACCGGCTATCGTGAAGGTTTCGGTGATATCCTGGCCGAAGGGAGTAAACGCATGGGCGAGACCCTGGGCCACCCGGAAGTGTTCATGGGCAGCAAGGGCCAGGAGTTTCCGGCCTACGACCCGCGCGGTTTTCAGGGCATGGGGGTCGCCTACGCCACGTCGAACCGCGGCGGTTGCCATCTGCGCGCCTGGACCCCAGGAGTTGAAACAACCATCATGGACCCGCACACGCCGGTCGGCAAAGGGCCCTGGGTCGCGGACGAACAGAACCGGACCACCATCCATGATAACATGGGGATCTGCTCCTTCACCGGAGCCACCGGCGGTTCCACCGAAGATCTGCTCCCCTCTGTTGTCGCCGCGACCGGAGTCGATTTGACCTACGATGATCTACTCAAGATTGGCGAGCGGACCTGGAACCTCGAGCGATTGTTCAACTTGCAGGCCGGGCTCACTCGAGCCGACGATTCGCTGCCGCGCCGGCTCCTGGAAGAAGGGCACAAGTCGGGTCCCGCCGCGGGCGTCACCGTCAACCTGGAAGCCATGCTCCAACCCTACTACGCACACCGCGGCTGGACCGCCGACGGGGTCCCAACCCCCGAGAAACTCGCCGAACTGGACCTGAACCCAATGCCGAAGTGAAAGAAAAATCCCTGAAAATCAAAAATAAGAAATCAAGGATTGACCATTCAGTTCTTTACTTCTAATTTCTAATTTCTTATTTCTAATTTCTAATTTTCCTTGTGGAACTATTCAACATGCACCACGTTGTGATCGGCGCCGGACCGGCGGGGATGAGCGCCATCGAGACGATTCGACACCTGGAATCCGAGCCGTCGCGGATCACACTGGTGTGCGACGAGCCGGCCCATTCGCGCATGGTCTTGCCCTACTGGTTGTCCGGGCATGTCGATCGCGCGCACACGCAACTTGGGGACGCACGCCATTTCACCCGGCTGAACGTCGATACCAGGTTCGGCCGCCGCGTCGCCAGCATCGCGCCGGACACACGCACGTTGGGACTCGACGACGGTACCGCCATCACGTACGACACTCTGTTGATTGCCACCGGCAGCCGTCCAGTTGCCCCGCCCATACCGGGCGTGGATTTACCCGGTGTGCAGCCCATGTGGTCGCTGCGCCACGTTGATGGTGCTTTGGCGACGATGCAATCCGTCGCGTCCCCGCGTGCACTCTTGGTCGGTGCCGGATTCGTTGGTCTGATCGTGCTCGGTGCCATGTTCAAACGCAACTGGTCGTTGACCGTGGTGGAACAGGAACCGCACGTTCTGCCGCGCATGCTCGATCCAGACGCGGCTCGTATTGTCCAGACATGGCTCACCGATCACGGCATTGCCGTGCATACCAGTACGACCGTCGATGCGATTCAGCAAGGCGCCGCGCGCAAACAGGTCGGACTGCGTGATGGGTCTAGCTTGGATGCTGATCTGGTCGTCCTGGCAACCGGCGTACAACCCAACGTGGACGTCGCGCGGGCCACCGGAATCCAGACGGATCAGGGCATCCTGGTCGACGATCGGATGCGGACAAGTATCCCAGGCATCTTCGCCGCTGGGGACGTGGCGCAGGGCCCTGCGCTGTTAAGTGATCTCCAAGTGGTGCACGCGATCCAACCGACGGCAGTCGACCATGGACGCGTGGCCGGCGCGAACATGGCGGGACGGGAAGTTCATTATCCCGGTAGTCTGGGAATGAATGTACTCGACGCGTGCGGATTACAATGTGCCAGCTATGGCGACGCGTTGAATCGAGATCGCCCCACGATCGTCGTTACGGACCGTCGACGCTTTCTCTATCGCAAATTGGTCTGGGAAGATGATCGGCTGGTTGGCGCCATTGTCACGGGCAAACCGGCCGATGTCGGCATGTTGACCGATCTTGGCATGCTCAAAGGACTCATTCAAACGCAAGTCCCCATGGGGATCTGGAAATCGTACTTGACGGAAAACCCGTTTGACGTCCGCCGCGCGTTTGTCGCCTTGGGAGTCGGCGCGCGTTTGGCGCGTTTCGCGCTGCTGGGGCGTCCCGCGACGGGCCGCGGTTATCGATTCCACGCCCCCGCCGCCACGCCGGCACGCACGCCCCATCATGCCCTGTTTTTCGACACGGGCGAACCGTTCGAGGACCCCGAGAACAGCTGACCAACCACGGTGGAATTTCCGTAGATCGCTTAATAAATGCAAATCACCCTTGAGCTGCTGGGGGTTTTGGCCGACCGTGGCGATGCTGTCGACCGGCTGGAACTCCAGGCGGACGCAACCATCCAGCAGGTCCTTGAAAAACTGGATCTGGTCCACGCCACCAACCTGACATTCACGGTCAATAATCGGATCGTCCGAGATCGCGCTCACGTGCTGCAGGAAGGAGATCATCTGATCATCATCCCACCCGTGATCGGTGGATAATGCCGACCCAACCGAATCTGCACGATACGACCACCGCCGTCGCGGTAGCCGTTCACGACACCTGCTAGCAAGGAACACTAATCTTCACTAATCAACACTAATGATACCGCCCTGGAATGTTTGCAATACGCAACATAAATCCGGCAGGTCGTAGAAAAGTCGAAGGCATTTCAAAATGAGGTTTTCCGATATTTGCGCGAATTAGCGTTGATTCGTGTTCTTTTTCTCTTGGTCCGTGAACGGTTACGTCACAAGGAATCTCCACGATGAGACGGTTCGTATCTCGCTCAACCGTCAGGCACCGGAACCGCTCGGGCTGGCTGTGCGCCTGCCTTGCGATCGTTTTGGGCCTTGGCCCCACGGCGCCGGCCGCGTATGCCGCATCACGCAAAGCGGACCTTGTCGTCCGTGGCGCTCATATTATCACGATCGACGACGCGTTGCCGGTCGCGACCGCGATGGCCATCAAGGGCGACCGGATCGTCGCCGTCGGCTCGGCCCGTGATGTCGAAACATGGATCGGCGAGACAACACACATTCTGCCCCTGAACGGCAAGACCGTGGTACCCGGCTTCATTGACGCGCACGGCCATTTTCTGGGTCTTGGCGAATCACGCATGATCCTCGACCTCACCACAGCGGACACTTGGGATGCGATTGTTAAGCAGGTGGCCAAGGCCGCGCGGACCACGCCCGCCGGCCGGTGGATCGTGGGACGCGGCTGGCACCAGAACAAGTGGACTCGCACACCGGTACCGAATATCGATGGGTGCCCCGTACACGACGCGTTGAGTCGCGTCACGCCCGACAATCCCGTACTTCTGACACACGCCTCCGGACATATGTGCATCGTTAACCAATATGCCATGAACTTGGCGCATATGGATCAAGAAACGGTCGCTCCCGCGGGCGGCCAGATCCTGCACGCGGCCGACGGCCAGCCGACCGGCGTGCTGCGCGAAAATGCCATGGCATTGGTTCGCCGGCACTACACAGACGCGCGGAATCGCCGCGCGCCCACGCAAAAGCGGCGCGATCAACTGACTGCCATCCGCTTGGCCGCCGATGAGTGTCTGCGTTTTGGCATTACGAGCTTCCAGGACGCCGGAAGCTCGTTTGCCACGATTGACCTGTTCAAACAGCTTGCACGCGACCAGCGCTTGCCAGTTCGTCTTTGGGTCATGATCCTGGAAGACAACCGGAGTCTGCGCCAACACATGGATGACTACCGCGTGATCGGCTATGGCAACCAGCACCTGACCGTACGCGCCGTGAAGCGTTTGGTCGACGGCGCCCGCCGCGCAACTGCGTCAGATTCGCGTCCTGAACACATTTGTCAGTGGCCAGGTGGTCTACTCCGCGGGGAAGACGCCGCCGAATGGGAACTGACACGATCCGGTTCCGTGCCGCCACTCACGACATCACGGAGATGGTCGGCGAGCAAGTGCCACAGCAACTGTCCGTGACGCCGCAGCTGTCGGTCCACGTACCGGCGTTGCGCCGCGCGGGATGCGGACGATTGCGAACCGTCCATGCCCTTTGCCGCAGCGTCCGCCGCGCGGATGTTCAGCGCCGGCACCGATTGGCGGACCGGCGGACCATCGCGATGCGGGCGTGCTAACAACAGGGCGACGAACAGCGTGACAACAAGTACCTCCAGAAGAAGCCCTGCGACTGGGCGATGCCCCTTGCGATGCCTCATTGCCATACCCTCCTTGATTGGTTCATGGCCGGCCGTGATCAAGCCGATTCAGACCACGGCCTACGTGAAGCCTAGCGTCAAACAGCCGCGCGTCGAGTGCCATTCTCAAGGGACGCTTTAATCGGTTGCCAGACAACAAGTTATGCCGTCACGCCCAACACGCGCGGCAATCGGACAGGCTGGCTCATGAGAATGACCGTTCACGGGATTTTGGACTGCCATTGTGTTCGACCCGTGTTGTTCCGTATATCTTGCATCCACGAGTCAATTTCGGGTATCGAAAGGCCGCCACGGCGAATGGCTGGGCCGGGAAGGTGCGACATGGCCCCCCCGACTTCTCGTGGGCGGAAACCTACAAGAACCATCGCGTTGCCGAACGGCATCTTTGTACCTATTCGCAGCGGCTAAGGCGTTGCTTTGTTGCGTCGAAGCAATGGGTATTTCATGCTGCGCGCTGGTAATGCATGGCGCGACCGGCACCCCACCGAACAACACAAGCCGCTTTGGCCGTATTCCTGTCCACAGTTGATCCCACTTCTTACTCTTACTCTTACTCTTACTCTTACTCTTACTCTTAATCCTTTTCCGGCCTTTGCTGACGCG
>CAZSOG010000050.1:0-11838 GCA_964607555.1 uncultured Pirellulaceae bacterium
CCCGTGCAACGCGTGCCGCAGGGCACTGATTTGTTTGTCTACCGCGTCAGGTGGCAAAGATTCAGCCATGAGATACTTGCCTTTTCTGTTGAACAGGTCAGCCGGCCCGAGTGCGTGGTAGGCAAGTTCACCACCGCACCCGGGTCAGCCGTTTGCCCGGAGCGACCGGACTACCTGTTTCGATTGTCGATTGCTAACGTGGCATTGTCGCCATTCTTAGTTATCCGTCAACAAGTAACTTCTTCGTGTCGTCCGTGTTCACTCCTGCCCATGGGCCATTTGTAGCCGGCCAGGGCGAACCGGACCAGTCGTGTCTTATGTACCGTGGACGATGGCCAGGATGCGTTGCCGGGCTTGCTGGGGCAGCTCGGGCCACGCGTCGATTACGGCCCGTAAATCGGGGTCGCGGTCAGATTGTGGCCCACCTGTCGGTCCACACTGTTGCGGAATGTGCGTATTTCCCGAGGGTTTTGCAGGTTGTTCGACTCCCCTAGGGGGTACTTTCAGGCGCCTTTGTGTGGCTCTCTTTTTGCGCACTCTGCACCCAAGTCCTTTGAACACTGTGGTTTCAGTGTTTCGGTGGGTTCGACCGATCTGAAGTGGGTACCCTATTGGGGCAACTTTGACCATCGAAAGTTGCCCCAAGTGGACCCTCCATGTGTCGTTCTGTTTGAACCGCAACATCCGTTCACGCAATCGAGCTGCTTCGGGTTGAGCGTCTCGCTGCATAATGACGAGATGATCGGTATCGAGAAAAAACATCGATTATTGCCCTGGTGGGTCGGTCTGGGATTCCCGAAGCACTCTTCCCATTTGCGTAACTTCATCAAATTCAGGAAAGTCCTTCATGCGTCCGAACAGACGATCGGGCCAATCACCTGAAGCAACCTCCAAGTGACGTTTGAGTTTCGCCACTTCCTTCTCCAGGATCGCCAGTCGTTGAGCAACATCGTTCTCGGCCACTGCTAAGCCTCCTTCGTCCAAGTTAGTAGCTGGTCACGGTTCCAGAGTCAATCTTGCATTGGGACATCGTGATCGACAACACCGTTGGGGCAACGTGAGTGCCAAAACGGAGGCAGGGGGCATTTTCCGTCAATGGCCGTGCTGCTTGAATGCCGGTCGGGCGGTCAAGCCGAGCGTTTGGAACAGCTCTTGATCTTTGCCACTGTCCGGATTCGGGGTCGTCAACAGTTTCTCGCCGGAGAAGATGGAGTTGGCTCCCGCCAGAAAACAGAGCGCTTGCCCTTCCGGACTCATCCGCAGCCGGCCCGCCGAAAGGCGCACCATCGCCAGGGGAAGCACAAGCCGCGTCGTGGCAATCATGCGTACCATTTCCCAAATGGAAACAGGCTCCTGTTCCGCAAGCGGCGTTCCTTTGATTGGAACCAGCGCGTTGATCGGCACGGACTCGGGAGGGGGATCCAAGGAGCTCAACGTCATCAACATCTCAAGGCGATGCGTGACGTCTTCGCCCATGCCCAGGATGCCGCCACAGCATAGAGAGATTCCGGCATCACGAACTCGGTTCAACGTCGCCAGCCGCTCCGCATAG
The DNA here is from genome assembly GCA_964607555.1 of uncultured Pirellulaceae bacterium. Classification (GTDB taxonomy): domain Bacteria; phylum Planctomycetota; class Planctomycetia; order Pirellulales; family Pirellulaceae; genus JAJSAJ01. The sequence goes on from CAZSOG010000050.1 coordinate 1,553, forward strand.
GTTCGAGTCGTCACCACCTGATCGTAGTAACCTTCCCCCGTGTCCAGATTGTGATTGTACGCGGTCAACCCGGCCTCCTTGAGTCGTTTCGCCTGTTCGGCTGACAGTAATCCCAAGGTACAACAGGCTTCCAGCCCGAGCGCTCGAACCGCGCGTACCATCTCCAGGACGTTTTCGAAATCATCTTCCGTACGCGGTTTCGGCCACGCGGCGCCCATGCAGAACCGGGTCGAGCCGCGTCGTTTCGCCTCACGGGCCGCGGCCAATACCTCGTCTGTTCCGACCAGACGCCGCGACGAAACACCGGTTTCGTACCGCGCGGACTGCGAACAATAGGCACAGTCTTCCGAGCACCCGCCAGTCTTGATCGAAAGCAGGGTACATACTTGGACTTCGTTCGGGTCATGATGCGCCCGATGCACGGTCGCTGCCTGATAGACCAGGTTCAGCAAGGGCTGATCGTGGATCCGCAGAAGCTGGTCCACGCTCCAGGCGGACTGAGGCGAAACTGTTTTGCTCATAACGATCATATTACGGGTTGCGGCAGCGCCGTGCCAGGAGACCAAGATCAGCCATAAGCGGCTATTTTTCGATGACGAGACTCACTGCATTTCCACCGAATCCAGCGGCGTTGACCAGAATGCATTCTAAGCGTCGTTTTCGGTTCCGGACGACGGCAGGATAGGGAAAGTCGAGTGGAATATCGCCATTTGCCACAAGGTGCAAGGCCAATTCGATGCTCAGGGCTCCCGAAGCGCCAAACGTGTGGCCGATTCGCCATTTATTGGAAATCAGCATTGGTGGATCGGCGCCAAACACGTGCCGAACGGCATTAAGCTCCGCGGCATCCCCGCGCACGGTTCCCGGAGCATGCATGATGATCGCATCCACGGGCCGCTTATGCGCCATTGATGCCAGCGCCATCCGCATCGATTTCCGAAAGCAATATCCCTCGATGGAGAGTGCGGTCGCATGGCCAATCTTCTCGGTTGCGTACCCCAAACCACTGACGATCGCCCGGGCTCGATCCGCCGTTTCTGCATTGAACGGTTCCAGGCACAGGATCACGGCGCCTTCCCCAAGAACCACCGAATCGATGGGCGCTGTGGCCAGCGGGCGGCATGGATACCGAGCTGACGGATCCTGGGCATACACCTTAAGTGCCTTCATCTGGGCGATTGAAAAACCAGTCAATGGTGCCTCGGTGCCGCCGACCAGAAAGCGTTGCGCCATGCCCGCATTGAGCCAGGCGATCCCGTTGGCCACGGCATGCAGGGCCGTGCTGCACGTCATCGAGTGGCTGAACGCGATACCGGAGCTGCCGATCGCTTGCCCTACCCAGCTGGCCAAATTACCCAACGTCGTGCTCGGCGAAGCGAGCGGTCGTGCCCGACTCTCCGGATGGTTCAGATACGCCTCATGGTGCCGTTCCAACAGGTGGGTTGCGCCGCGCGAGGAACCGATGTTGATGCCAACCGTATTGCGATCGCTCCAGCGGGCGTCGGCGACCGCGTCGCACGCCGCATGAATCGCCATCAGGACCGACCGATCGAGACGTTTGAACCGAGGTTCACGTTCCCGCAACGCGTTCAACAGGCCATCCTCACGCGGCTTGAGACCGGCCACCGGTGTCGCGCGTCCATCGACTGTGCGCACATCGATGCAGGTATCCATCGACATGTAGGACTGTCGGACGTCGCGCCACCGGGACCCGAGTGGAGAAATCGACCCCATGCCGGTTATGGCAACTGCTGGATTCACTTCAATGCGCCTCGGTCAATACGATTCAACGCCTCCCAGATCACGTCATACGTTCGGTTCAACTGGATATCGGTGATGCAATACGGCGGCAGAACGTAAATGACGTTGCCGAGCGGGCGCAGCAGGACACCCTGCTTCAAGAAAAACACGCACAAGGCGTCACGAATCGTATTGAAGTAGGACGTGGGGCGCCCGGTAGCCACTTCGATCGCCAGGATAACACCGCGTTGCCGCACGTCGCGCACAGCCGGGTGCGTGGCGAACCGCTCGGCAATGGTCTCATGCTGCTGCTGGATGCGCCGAATCGATTCCTGGCACGCCGTGCTCTGGAGAAGCTCCAGACTTGCCAACCCCGCCGCACACCCGACCGGATTACCGGCGAAGGAGTGCCCGTGAAACAGGGTACGCGATTTGTCTTCCGAAAGAAACGCATCGTAGATCGCCGCGCTGCAACTGGTGACGCCCAGTGGCAGTGTGCCGCCGGTCAGGCCCTTCGAAAGACAGACAAGGTCGGGCTGCAAAGGCAAATAATCACATGCGAAATCGCGACCCGTACGTCCAAATCCGGTCATCACTTCGTCCGCGATTGTCACGGCTCGATATGCCCGGCAAAGTTCCAGCATCTTTTCAAGCGGTCCGGGTTCGTACATCAGCATTCCACCGGCTCCCTGAACCAGCGGCTCGAAAATGAACACGGATGCCTGGCTCTGTCGCAAGACGGCATGCAGCGCTTCGATGCTGGCGGATTCCCGACCGGCCAGGGGTGCTGGAATCCGTGCGACATCAAACAATTTGGACTCGAATGGCTTGACAAAGGCACCTCGATCGCTGACCGCCATGGCGCCGAATGTATCACCGTGGTAGGCATTCTCCAGGGCAATCACCGTGGCCTCCTTCTTGGTCATGTTGTGCCAGTACTGAATCGCCATCTTCAACGCGACTTCAACAGCCGTGGATCCATCGTCCGAGAAGAACACACGCGCCTGATTGCGCGGTAAGATGGCCAGCAACTTCTCCGCCAGGTCCAGCGCCGGCCGATGCGTGAAACCAGCAAAGATAACGTGTTCGAGTTGTAGCAACTGCGCGTGAACGCGATCGGCAACGTACGGGTGTGCGTGGCCATGGAGATTCACCCACCAGGAGGCGATCGCGTCAATATAGGCATTGCCGCGATCGTCAAAAAGTACCGCGCCTTCGCCCCGGATGATGGCGATCGGTTCCGGCGCGTTCTTCATCTGGGTATAAGGGTACCAGATCGTATTCGTCCGTTGTTCGCTATCGTGCACGCGCATACCTCTTTTTGTGTACCAGTCGCTTCGAAACACGCACGCACAGCATGCATCGCGCCGCCTGAAACGCGCGACGGCCGATTACACGCTCCACGGGCCGACCAGTTTGTCTCCACAGCGTTCGATCTGGGCCGGGTCGATCGGGTCCAACGAGGGGATCCAGCCCCAGGACCGGACCCCTGACTGGGCCTGGATCACAGCTTCACTTTCCGGGTTACTTTCACCACAGAAGACGAGTCCCACGTTGTCCAGGTTTCTGTGTCGCAATGCGTCGAGTGCGAGCAACGTATGATTTATGCTGCCGAGGTAGTGTTTGACGACGACAATCACGGCCGCATTGCATCGAGTAATCAGATCGATCATCAGCTCCGAGTGATTCAACGGCACCATCACGCCACCCGCACCCTCGATGACCAGTCTGCCGGAAGTTGCCGGCAACTGCAGCTGAGCAAGCGAGATCGACACGCCGTCCCGATCGGCCGCGGCGTGCGGCGACATGGCCTGTGATAACCGGAACGCCTCGGGATAAAACCGGACGTCGGCGCGTGAAACGAGCGATTTTACCTGGTCCGTATCCGTCCATTCGAGCGCGCCGGCCTGTACCGGTTTCCAATAGTGGGCGCCAAGCGACTGGACAAGGACCGCCGAAACGATCGTTTTACCGACTCCCGTATCAATTCCCGTGACAAAGATGTGCTGCATCGCGTCCGCCAAGCCGCCGTGGTTTCAGTTCAAAGGGCCCAGGACGATCCCGAATCGTCTCGATTTCCCGCGACCATTAATCTTACAGCAGTTCGAGCCCTGCCGATATCGCCTCGGTAAGTCTCGTGATGTCCGTCTCGCGATTAAAAACGTGCAGGCAGATCCGAAGTCGCTCGGTCCCCGCCGGCACGGTCGGCCGGCGGATCGCACGCACATCGAACCCTCTCGATTGCAACCAAGCCGCCAAGTCCGTAACCTTGCGATTATCCGGAACCAGGACACTTTGAATGGTGCTTTCACTGCGGCGAAGTCGGCTGGACGAGATGCATCGAGCTGCCTGATGAAATCGTCGTACTTTCTGGTGCAGCTGCCCGATCAGTTCCCGGGACCTGGCAAGGTGTTGGTAGGCACATCGGATGGCGACCAAGCTGTGTGGTGGCAGGGAAGTCGTGTAAATGAATGAGCGCGCAAAGTTGATCAAATAGTTCTTCAGCGTCTGAGATCCAACCACGGCCGCCCCATGCACTCCGAGTGCCTTCCCAAATGTGTGCAGTCGCGCAAAAACCATGTCTTGAAGTGAGTGTTCGACGACGCGGCCGCGACCCGCCGTCCCAAAAACACCGGTAGCATGCGCTTCATCGACAATAAGGTGGGCGCCGTAGCGCTGAACGAGCGCGACGATTTCCCTCAGGGGAGCGCAGTCGCCGCCCATCGAGTAAACCGATTCGACGGCGACAAAACAGGTGCCCACCGCGCGCTGCAGCCGCGTCTCGAGGTGGGCGAGGTCATTGTGTCGAAAAGAATACGCCTTGGCAAGCCCAAGCCGAACTCCATCGCGAACGGAAGCATGAACCAACTGGTCGTAAAGGACCGTGTCACTTCGTTGCGGTACGGACGAAAACAATCCGATGTTGGCATCGTAGCCGGAATTGAATATCAGGCTCGATTCCGCACGATGGAACGTTGCGACCTCCTCTTCAATTTCCTCATGCAGCCGCGTGTGCCCCGAGAGCAAACGCGAGCCGGTTGATCCAAGCGGCAAATCCGGATGGTCGCGGAGCGCCGCGTCAACTATTTCCCGCAGCTTGCTCGATCGAGCAAACCCAAGATAATCGTTCGACGTGAAATCGACCAGGTCACGCGTTTCATGCAGTGACCGGAGGGCGTTGCTCTCCGCACGCCGCGCCAACCGCTCGTTCAGAAATCGCTCGTCCATCGATGCACCGGAACCCGGAAAACTCATCAGCTCGCGCGAATCGCGTGATCAATTCGCGCCCGTACGGATCCGCCACCCGCGGAATCCGTCCCACATCATACGCGTACTGTTTCGCGGGCCAAGGCGGGCGTTGCATTTTTTCATTGGCCGATCGCGACGACTTGCCCATTGACGAGCGTCACGATGGCCGTTCCGGCACGCGTGACGGCCAGTCCCCACGGCACGGGCGCCGCCGGCAGGTCCTCGGCCCACATCGGCTTGCCGGTCGTGATGTCCAGTGCGATCAGACGCTCGGCATCGGCCAGCAGCACACCGTTTTGCGCAACGGCCAACGCGATGCCACCTTCGTGCTGAACACCCCAGATCGGTTTCTGCTCGACCTTGAAATCACCCCATGCCTGCGTGATGTGACGCGGGATTCGCTCGCGCGACACGCACTCGTTCAACACGTCTTTACGCAACGGCTTATACGCGGCCAGCGTGCGATTGTCGAGCCACACGATATCGATGGTGCCGGTCGGCGCGTGCAGGATCTTCTTGGTCACCGTGTGATCGAACACCGGCTGATCGGGGCGCGCGTAGTACGGCATGCCGCAGGCGACCACTTCGTCGCCGACCAGTGACAGCTCCCATCCGCGGGGGCTGGTCGATTCGCACTTGGCCAACCCACTCGGGTCGTTCAAGCAACGTCCGCTCCGCGCGTCATAAACGGCCGGTGACACAGCATTGCCACCCGCGAGATACAACGTGCCACGATTCAGCAACATGTGGCCCTGCACGCCGACGCCCGTGTTGGCCGCCGGATCGAGGTGCCCCGACGTGTCGTTGCACCATTTCGGTTTGCCGGTGAGCGGGTCCAACGCGTAGACATAAGTGCCATCGTAGTTCGCCAGCCCGGCGGCCACATAGGCCGTGTCGTCGGCGACGACAATCCCGCTGGCTGCCGGCCAGGTCGACAGCAGCTTGCCGTAAACAGGGATCATCCGATCCTCCGGCGCCGCGCGAAACCGCCATAGGATTCGGCCGGTCACGGCCTCGTATGCCACGACATAGCCATCGCCCGTTCCCACAAGCGCTCGGCCGCGGTAAATCGTTGGCGGCAAGCGAACTTCACCCCCATGGTATGTCGTCCAACGCACGCGACCGGTTACTGCGTCCAGCGCCCGCACCTTGCCGTCGTCGCCCGCGACGAAGACCAAATCCGCCACCGCCACGGGCGCCGTCGGCCGGACCGCGTCCGCCGACCGTAGCACGCGGCGCCAGATCGTACGTGCCTTGCCTGGCACGGGCGCGTCCGATACCGCAGTCGCGCGCGGGTTGGCGCGGAACATGGGCCAATCGGACGCGGTAGCCTGAAGTGGTTGGACGGGCCGCGCATCCGCGGCTGTCCATAGCCGGTCGGCGGCGCGCCAGTCGGGAGTGAAATCGAAATTGCCGGCCGGTCCACAACAGGTGACGCCATAGAGTGAATTCTGACAGTCACATACATACGGCCACCAGTAGAGCAAGCCATTGGCGACGGTCACGCCGTCCTGGCAACCGGGCCGCATGGGCGATACCCAGCGCGGCCGCTCGGATTCCAGGTCGAAGCGCACGGTGCCGCCCATCGCTCGATATAGAATGCTGTCGGCCGAGGCACTTGGCCGCGTGCACGCGCGGCGCCCGGTCGGCAGTTCGGCCAGCACCTTGCCCGTGAGCGGATCGAACTTCTTGCTGACATTCACTCCCCACGGGCCACTTATCCCATAGACCGCGTCGGGCCGCAGGATCAGCTGAAAATTGTCGTATGGATTTGTCCACAGGATGTCACCCGTCCTGGCGGAAACGACCACCAGCTTGCTCAGCTGTGGACCGGCGAAATACAAGGCATCGTCGGAGCACTTGAGATACGCGACCGTGCGCCAATTCGTCTGCCAGCTTTGCCGCGGCAGGTAGGTCCCCAGCGTCTCGAACAGCTTCGGATCGTTCTGCTTGCTCTTGCGCCATATCACATCGCCGGTCTCGGCGTCCAGGCACGTCAGGTAAGTACCGAAGCGGAACGCGAAAATACGCGATCGGTTCATGCAAATCGCGCGTCCGTCCATCGGCTGGTCTTCGTGATAATGCCAGAGCACTTTCTTGGTGTCGGGATCGATTGCCAGCAAATTGCGGCCAAACCCCCAGGGGTCTTTCGGCAGGTTATAGCCGCGTGATATCGCGTTCCACGGCCAGCCGTGCTGTGTTCGCTTCCAGCGGGCGGGTGGTTCCTTGAATTCGTTCGCGCCGGTCATGGCGTAAAGCACGCCGTTTTGCAACGCCATCCATTTCCAGAACGTGCCCCCGGCGACGTCCTTCGGCGGGCGAATCTGGTCGACGATCTTGCCGGTTGCCGTATCGATCATCTTGCATGACTGATCATCGCCAATGTACAGGATCTTTGGGGTCGCGATGAAGACGCACCGGTGGACCATCATGCCCACCGGCAACTTGTATTTCCAGAGCTGGGTGCCGTTATAACCGTCGAATGCGACGACCGTATTCAAGTACGGTTCCTCGCGCTCATGCCATGCCACGTGCCCGAAGATCTTGAAGACTCGGCCGCCGGAAGCGACCGACATTTGCGCCGCCGGTCCGTAATGCGGCTCGGCCATGAACTGCGTCATGTAGGGGGCGCGGGCCAGTTGGTCGCGGGACTGCGTGTTGTTGTCGGGTGAATGATAGGGGTGCATCCATTGGCCGATCCCCGCGGGGACCGGTTTGGTCAGCACACGCTTGCCCGTCCATGCTCGGCCGCGCGGGCAAAGAACGCGCAGAAGCTCCTTGTCCGTCGGGTTGTTCTTCGCCGAACCCAAGACGACAACCGCGTTGGCCAGCTGATCCGCCAAGTGAAAGTGGCGGAGAGCCCCCAGTTCGATGTGCAATCGCCGGGGGCCCAGTTTGGCGGCTTCCGCCGCCCTTCGCGCGGCCTGAACCGCGGCGGCATCGGCCAGCTGGGTGTAGACCAGTAGACCGGGCCGCGCGGTGGCCAACTTAATAGCCATCGGCACACTACCCTCCCCCACGACCACGCAAATACCCCTGGTAACGTCCAACTTCCGGAGGAGTTGATCCGCGTTCGCGGCGGCGCGCGCCGATGTCCATGGCATGGCGGTCGACACGATCACGCCAACGACTGCCAGTACAACGTTAAGATGACATTTTCGTGACATAGGTCCGACTCCTGAAAAGGGATCATGGTATCCGATATTGTTTCAAAACCGCGCGCGCCGGGCGCGGACTCGATTCCGCGAAGAGCGGGCAAGAATATTTTGTGGCAAGAAAATCTGGAATTCTACTTTCCTTCCTCGAGCGTTTTCTTCACACTGCCAAGCCAGTCAGCATAGGAGCGTCCCTCCGAGATTCGAGTGACTCCTTCTTTCTTGGCCACGGCATCGAATTTCTTGACCAACTGTTTTGTTGTCGCCAACGTGTCGGGTGTCCGTGCGGCCGGATCGCGGAGTTTTCGCACCAGTTTGGTGATCTCGACGTATTGGATCGGCAGATGGGCGACCCGCACGCGGTGCAGCAACTGCGCGTCATCACTGACCGCTTTTTCCGCGTCGGTCATGAGGGCTTCGGCGCGCTGGACGACGTCCTCGGCGAACAGCTGTGAGGCCGGCGAATCGAAGATGCGAAAGTGGACTTCGTCCATTTTCGACTTGCCGTGGAGCAGGTCGATGTAGCGCCGCAGTGCCGGCGCCGCCGCACCATAGTAGCCGTCCAGGAACTCGTCGATGGCCCGATCCGTGTCGTACGTTGGGTCCCAGAGCGTCTTGGCGATGATCCACGTGCGCAACTCGGCGAACTCGCCCCCCTTCGTGAAGTAGTCGGCCTCCTCGTAGATCCCCTTGACGCCGTTGTCCATGAAGAAATTGATGTTCGGCTTGAGTGAATACAGGTTCGGAAACGGCATGATCGCGTGCGCGTAATTGATGACGTAGTCCCAGATATAGAGCCGGTTCGAGATCTGATGCCAGCGCCGCAAATCCTCGGCGAACGCCGCGTTGCGCGGATCCAGATCGGCGTGCACCGTCAGTGGGTGCGCGAAACAGCATTCGATGTCGCACAGCCGAACGATGACATTCGGTCGTGGTTTCGTGATTTGCGGCGGCTTGCGTGTGAACTGGTAAGCGAGCGTGCTGATCGCGTTATGGGGGAATTCGTCCTTGATGGCGTCGGCAATTGTGTTGACGAAGCGCAGATACAGTCCCGACGGCGCCCCTTCTGCATCGATCACTTTCTGGCAGTTCTTGCATGTACAGTAGTTGTGCCAGTCATTCTGGCTGACCGAAAAGATGGTTGCCTGCGGCTGGCTGCGCATCCATTGCCGCACCCTCTCGATCGCAATCCGTTGCACATCCGGGTTCGTCAAGCAAAGTTGTGTCCGGCCGCCGATCCGTTTTCCGTTCACTTCCGAAAAGTACTCCGGATGCGCAGCGAAATGGTCCTTGGGGTTCAGAATCGAGTTAAACGTATGGACGAACGGGCCGTAGATGACCTTGCCGCCCCGTTGCGCATCGAGACGCGTTTGGTTGCCATTGATTTTATTACGGACGGCCCAGTCGGCATCGCGCGAGTTGGGATAATCGGTTGACCGATATTCCAGCACGGGAACAAAGCGGCGGTCGAGTGCCGGCAGTTGGATCGTTGTTCGTTTCGGGATGCGCGACACGTCGGGTGTGAACCAGCGACAGCCCAGATAGTCTTCCAGTAACGAATAGACTCCATAGAGTGTTCCTCGAGGTCGACCACCGACGATGGCCAGCTGCGTGCCATGCGCTCGAAGAATGTACCCTTCCTGGCCGAGTGTCGCGAGTTCGTCACGAGTTACGATGGTGGCGGCGGCGTCACGGCCCACGAGAATCGCCGGCGCGCCGGCGGCCTGGCCAGCGGCGACGGTCTTGACTTGAAACGGAGCGCCCGATATCTCCTGCAGGAAATGAGCCAGTTCTTCGGCGGCATGCTGTTCGGCGCCGGTAGCTTTCGCGCTTACAACAATTGGCCAGAGTGATTTGCCGGAGTCGGCCAAGCGGATCGGCCTACTCGTCGGTGCGGTTGCCGGCACGGCCACGGTCAAAGCAAGCAGTATCAGGTGAAACATGGATAAGTCCCTTCCTCGTCAATGGGGGAAATCGTGATTTGGACCGCCGGGAATGTGCTCTTAATCTTAATCTTAATCTTAATCTTACTCCTGATCGACATGCCGTGTTACGTTGCGCGACGGTTTTCCTGATTCATGGGAGCGGAATATCTCATTTGCGATTACCTCATTTGCGCTGCGTGCCTCGCCAGCAAAGGCC
>CAZSOG010000051.1:0-11837 GCA_964607555.1 uncultured Pirellulaceae bacterium
ATTAGCGAGAATTAGTGTCGATTAGTGTTCTTTTTCTTCTGGTCCGTGAACAGTTTCATTCTGCACTACGCCACGTTCCACGACCGTTTGCGTGGTTGCGTGGTGGTGGTTCCGTCATTTTCGCCGTCGGCGGTGATCTTGCCTTGGTCGAGTCTGAGCGTCCGTTTCGCACGCGCCGCGGCGTTCGGGTCGTGCGTCACCATGACGATCGTACGCCCTTCCGCGTTGAACTCCTCGAAAAACTCGATCACCTCGCGACTCGTGTCCGGGTCGAGATTTCCCGTCGGTTCGTCCGCTAGAATCACCGCCGGGTCATTGGCCAACATCCGTGCCAACGCCACCCGCTGCTGCTGACCTACGCTCAGCTCGCTGGGCTTATGATCAAGCCGGTCGCCAAGCCCGACACGCGTCAGCAGTGCCGTCGCGCGTTGCGCCTGCGTCGCCTCGCCCACGCCGGCCAGATAAAGCGGTATCTGAACGTTTTCCAACGCCGTCAGGTACGGCACCAGATTGAACGTCTGGAATACGAACCCCACGCGCTCCCGGCGCAGCTGCGCGCGGTCGTCGGCGCTCAGGTCGTAAACCGACCGGTCCTCCAGCAGCACGCGCCCCGACGAGGGCGAGAGCATGCCGCCAAGCATCAGCAACAACGTGCTCTTGCCGCTGCCGCTCGGGCCAACGATCGACACATAATCACCACGCGGAATATCAATCGTCGCACCGTCCAGGGCTTGAACCGTCTGGCCACGATGCTGATAGGTCTTGCACACTGCTTCCATTTTCAACATGGTTCAAATCTCCTGGAATGTTGCCACGGGATCGAGCCGCGCGGCGCGGCGGGCGGGAAAGAAACTGGCCAACAGCGTGATGGCCACGGATATCACGATCGACCACAATGCCAGCATCGGCATCGGCAAAACGGGAACGCCGGCGAGCTTCGGGCCCAGCGTCACCGCCAGAACCGTGCCGATCACGAAACCGCCCACGCCCCCGACAAATCCCAACACGAGTGCCTTGACCAGGAAGATTCGCAGCACCAGGCCCGATTTGGCTCCCAAGGCCATCAGCGTCCCGATCTCACGTCGCCGTTCAAAGACGTTCGAGTACATGTAGTTGGCGATACTCGCGCCACCCACCACCACAATGATCACCAGAAAGATCACCGACAGCCGCTCCATCGTCCGGTTCACGTTCTGCTGCGTCGCGACCACTTGCTTCACCGTCACCACCTTGGCATCGGGCAACAGCTTGTTCACGCCGTCGATCAGACCCGCCGCGATTTCCTTGCAGCAACCGACCACCTCGATGCAGTTGACAACCTCGCCCTTGCCGGCAAGACGCTGCACGGTGTGTAAGTGCCCGAAGATGCGCGAATCATCCACCGTACCCGTTTCCGGGAGGACCGCGACCACCGAGAACGGTTCCCCCATCAGCGTCACCGAATCGCCTTCGGCCAGCTTCTGCGACTCGGCCACGTCCGAGCCGACAAGCACCTCGTGGGCGCCCAGGTCCTTGATGACGCGTTTGCGAACCAGCGTTTTCTTGTCCTCTTCCGGCGCCGCGGTCCCGATATCGACGGCACCACAGCCAACCGGTCGGGAGAAGATCCCGGCGCCGGCCCACGCCGCCTTCGCCTGGAACTCGCTCTTCGGCAGGATGCCCGTGAAGGCAAACTTCTTTTCTCCCAGCGTGATCGGCACGTTCAGTTTCGGCGATAGATTATCGACCCCCTGAAGGTCCGACATCGTCAGCCGCATGACATACTCTTCCGGGATCACCGCGTCGTGCATGTCGGCCGCGTAGTAGTCTTGCAAGGTAACGGATTTCGGCAGGACAAGGACATTGGCACCGAGCGAGTCCATTTCTCGAGCCACCGCTTTTTCCGAGTAGAACGTGATGTTCTTGATGGCGACCACCGTGGTGATGCCCAGCAGGATTGCCAGAACACACGTGTACATCTGGCTCTTGCGTTCAAACAGTTCGCGCCAGACGAGTGTGCGCAGTTTCATTGATCGGTCTCCAAAAAAGGTATTGCGAGCACTCCCCTTGAGATACGAGAGAGGTACACACATCACTCCTATTTCGCCGGGCCACAACCGCCGGGACCGCAGCTGCCACCCGGGCAACAGCTCGATGACTGGGCTTTCTTCAGCGTCGCGACGATGTCATCCTTGCTGGTCGCTCCCTCGTACATCGCGATCGGTGTGCCGGGAGGCGCCAAAAAGACCGTGACGGCCGTCTTGATCTTCGGGTCGATCTGCAGGTCCTTCAGAAAATCCGCTTCGGCGGCGTCGGTTGGGTCGAGCGTCACGGTCGCGACTGCACCGGCATACTCCGCAGCGTTCTTGAATTCGTTCACGCCCTTCAGCGCCGCTTCGTTCGATTCAGTCGCCTTGTTCTGCACGCACAAGAATACCAACTTGTTCTCTTGCAGCGGTTTGAGGCATTTTGCCAGAGCTGGTGATACGAACGAATCCAACAACTCCTTTTTTTCCGCCTTGACCGGAAAACCGCCCGTGATCGCCCCATTGGGCGCGATGGCCAAAACCAGCGGCATCGGCGCCCGGTCGAGACCGAACTTGTCGATGATGTCTTTCTCGCTGGTCGACGCCGCGTCCACCTCCACCATCGTCGCCCGGTCCTTCGCTTCCTGTACGGCTGCCTGCACGACACTCCGCATGGCCGACGTTTGACTGCCCGCCTTCTTGTGGAATAACGCGAAAAGATACTTGTTCGCTTGCGCTGCGTCCCGCATGGCAGTCATGCCCACGCCCGGTTTCGCCGGCGTGGTGGCCTTCGCCGCATTCTTGACCGCCTTGACCGGCGATGCGTCCGCCGAATTGTCGGAGCCACAACCTGAAAACATGCAAATACCTGCCGTCGCCACAAGACCCACCAAACTCAGCATCATTCGATTCGTCATCGCAAAACCTCGTTTGCTTTCACGCCACCGGAGTGTAAAAAGATTAATAGAATAGCGGTCGCCTCCTGCGATCCTGTAAGTCACGTGCCGCTCACCGCGGCACACTTGGCTGGCGACGCGTTTTCTTGGTCCGCTTGCACACCGCACAAATCATCGCATTCACCCAGTTCCTGGAGCGCCGCCATATCCTTGCCCACCATCGGCAGCTCGCAACCCGATCGCCGCAGCCAATCAATCACCTGTGCATGCAGGTTGCCCGCCGGTTCGGCCAAAGAATAGTACATCCACAGCCCGTCGCGCCGGTCGGAAACCAGTCCCGCGTTCCGCAAATGGGCCAGGTGACGCGAAACTTTCGATTGCCCTAGCTCCAGTACGTCCACGATCTGGCAGACGCACAGTTCCCGGTGTGCGATCAGATTCAGGATCCGCAAACGCGTTTCATCGGCCAGGGCCTTGAACAACTGCACTGCCTGGGACATGAACCAGTCCTTTCTTTTCTGCGCTATTTGAAGATCCGGATATCCGGATATACAGTTCATATCGGGCCAGCGATCCGGTCAACTCAACCGAAAAACACCGGAAGCACCGCTTTACTTGTATATCCGCATAAACGAATATAGCACGCCGATCGAGGCGATACAAGCCCGCTTGCTCATGTTCGCGAGGGCGCCGATGGCGAGTGGGCACCAGCTGCACACACTGGCAGGTATCTGTCCATTATGCCGATGGCATATACAGGACAATGTGAACAGGAGGGAACAGAGCCAACAGAGAGGCGAGATCTCCATTTCCTCTGCCTTCTTGGCTGCCTCGCACCATTCCGGAACCCTTTGACTAGTGCCATTTACTGTTGTTCTGTCCGGGAGGCATTGCGCGGCCGAATGGTCTCTCGGTCGGATCTTGCTCGGTCGATTTTGGCCACGGAAGAACACGGATTGACACGGATTACTGATTCCCGAAGACTCCCATCCGTGTTAATCCGTGTGTATCGGTGGCCCCGTCGTTCTTAGCCCACGATGCACGTCGGCGAACGGTTTTGGTTCGCTGAACGTCGTGACAATACACTTGCAATGGCCAAGCTGACACTTGCCGAAAAGAGCGGTTTTCAAAACAGATTCCTGCTCGTTGATTCACCCTAGACCAACATGGCGTGAGTCAACCGAGTAGACAGAGAAAACAGAGGGATTGCTCTCTGTTTCCTTCGTTACCTCCTGTTCAAAATAGACAGATACACTGGCAGTGCCACCCGCGCGCATAACGCCTTGCGAACAACGGGAGCGCGACCGAAGGAGGGGCGTACTCCCTTGTAGGTTGCGGGCCTCCCGCATTAGGCCCGTTTCACGACCGCTGAAGTAATCCTTCATCGGTGCAGGCGGCCGTGTCCGGTTCGAGCGCGGAGCCCTCGTCGGAGTTTATGTTCAAGATAAAACGCACAACGCGGCCGAGCGCGACGGCGGCGGAATCCATCATCGAGTAGATCACGGGAATCACGATCATGGTCAGGAACGTGCCGACAATCAGGCCCATCGAGGCCACCACGGCCAACGGACTCATTCGTTCGAGGCCCACGGCACGCTCCATCACCATGGGCATCAGTCCGACAACCGTGGAAACGGTCGTCATCAGAATGGGGCGGATGCGGAGGCGTACCGACTGCAGAATCGCCTCGTCCTTGGCCATGCCTTGCTTGCGTGCGTTAATGATGAAGTCCAACAGCAGGATGCTGTTGTTGACGATCGTGCCGCCAAGCAGGATCATGCCCATCGTCGCCGGCTTGCACATCGGTTTATCGAACAATAGCAGCCCCCATAACGCGCCGGCGACCGCCAACGGAATGGCGGCCATCACGGTGACCGGGTGGCCAAACGAGTGAAAAATGGCCACCAGCAGAATATAGAGCAACACGAATCCGATCATGAGCGCACGGCCCATTTCCTGCTGGCCGGTGGCCATGTTGCTCGTCGAGCCCGACATCTCGATCTTATAGTCCGCCGGCACCGCGATCTTGCTGATTCGCTTCTTGACCGCCATCGTCACCTGTTGGATCGTGCTGATCCGATTGATCCCGGTGATGTCGAGCGTATTCTGCAAACGCTCGCGCGTGATGAACGGCTGGTCCTTATGGCTCTTAAACGTCGCCAACGCGCGTAGCGGCAGCGGCCCGAAACGTGATGCGACATATGTCTGGCCTAA
Organism: uncultured Pirellulaceae bacterium; assembly: GCA_964607555.1. Taxonomy (GTDB): domain Bacteria; phylum Planctomycetota; class Planctomycetia; order Pirellulales; family Pirellulaceae; genus JAJSAJ01. Next base: position 5,117 of record CAZSOG010000051.1, read on the forward strand.
CAAGTTGGGATCATGCACGTCGATATCCGCATATTGAACGGTAATGGGGATATCCAGAAAATGCGTGAGCCGCATCTGCGTAGCCGGCACACCCTTGATCGCGGCCTTCAGTTGCAGGGCAATGTCCTGCGGCGACGTCTGATATAGGCGCGCCAGCGTCGGGTCGACCGCCACCTGGTATTCCGGCTTGTCGAAGAACCAACTGCGGCGTACGTCCATCAAGCCTGGCAGGCCTTGCATCGCCTTGAGACACTGGTAGCCCAGATCGCTGACCACATGCGAATCGGGACCGCTGATGACGATGTCCAAGGGGGCTTTGGTGGTGGAAAGGGGGGTCGCCCCGAATTCGGACACGCGATAGCTGCGGATGCCCGGTATCCGATCGAGCTGGTGTCGCCAGGCATCTTGTATTTCCCAGATTGTTTTCTTGCGGTGCAAGCGATCGACAAGATGAATGGTCAGTTTTCCGGATTGTGCCGTCGCGCCGCCGCCGCCAAAACTGATTTCCCCCGGCTCGGACCCGACGACCGACGAGATCAATTCGACGCCGGGCTGCTTTTGCACCATCCGTTCAATCTGGGTCAACACGCTCTCCACTTCATGCGGCGCGTAGTCGGTCGGCGTTTCAAACATCAGGTTCACGATCCCTGTGTCCATGGGCGGCATGAGCTCTCCGCCGATCAACGGCGGGACGGTCTTGATCGTGATGACAAAAAAAGCGATGGCCACGCCAACGAGTACGATGCGCCAGTTCAGTGCCCAGCGCAACACGCCCAGATAAAACGACGCCAACCAGTCGACACCCTTGTCCGTGTAGCTGAAGAGCCGCTCGAGCCAATTGCGGTGATCGTGAGTGCGCGCCAACAATTTGGAGGCCATCAGTGGCACAACGGTGAGGGCGACGAGCAGTGAACTGACCAGCGTCGCGGAGATCATCAGGTTCAGCGGGCGCATGGTCTGTTGCGAGTAGCCGCCGGCGAACATGACGGGGATCAGAACAATGACAGTCGTCAACATCCCGGCGGTGGTGGCGAGGGCGATTTCGCGTGCGCCGGCGCGTGCCGCCGCCACAGGGTCCGGTTTTTCCATCTCGCGGTAATGCCGATGGATGTTCTCCAACACAACCACCGAAGCGTCAACCACCATGCCGACGGCGATGATCAGCCCCGACAGCGTTACCATGTTCAAGGTGAACGGGCTGAACCAGAGCACCGCCAGACTGGACAGAAACGCCAGGGGAATGCTGACCGAAACGATCAGCGCGGCACGCATGTCGGCCAGAAACACGAAGATGACGATCACCGTGAAAAAAATCGCCTGCATCAGCGACTTGCGCATCCCTTGAATGTTCAGATCGATTACCGGCTGCTGGTCATCGGTGATCGCAAACTCGATGTCGGGATAACGTGCCTCGAGTTTCGGCAGGAACTGTTTGAATTCGCCAATCGCCGTCACCGTGGGCCCCCCGTCCGCACGCAATACGTTGATCGCGATTGCCGGTTTGCCGTTCCCGTGGTACACGCTCCGTTGTTCTTTCTCTTGCAACTCCACGCGCGCGACATCGGCCAGTTGCAACATGCCGCGATCCGTGCGCCGCAGTGTGAGGTGGCGAATCTGGTCAAGATTGGCGAACTCGCCGGTAATCCGCACCAGGTATTCGCGCTGACCACTGTAAATGGTCCCGGCCGGTGCCGAGACGTTCTGTTTGGCCAGGACTCCCATCACATCTTGGATCGCCAGATTGTTCGCGGCAAGTTTATCGCGATTGATCCAGACCTTGACTTCCGGTGCATGGCCACCAAAGACGTCGACATCCGCGATGTCAGGCAGTGTCAAGATACGGTCTTGGATTTCGTTTTCCGCCAACAGGCGGATTTGCGAGAGCGTCTTCGAGGTGCCGGCTTTTGGCGTCATGGCCACGGTTACCAGCGGGCGCGTGGCGTCGGTAATCCGATAGATCCGCGGTTCGAGAATGTCCGACGGCAACTGCGCGCGAATTCGGCTGATCGCGTTTTGCACGTCCTGTACCGCCTCGCCGATCGGCTTGGTGTAATAGAACTCGGCATTCAGTGACGATACTTCGTCGCGGCTAGTGCTGACGATCTTCTTCAGTCCGCTCAGCGTGTTAACCTCTTGCTCGATCACTTGCGTGACCTTATCCGCCATGTCCTGGGCGTTGGCCCCCGGCCGCACCGTCACGACGACCACTTGGGGCGGAACCGTGTTTGGAAACAGGTCGGTGGGCGTGCGAAAAAATGCGAATCCCCCCAATGCCGCGACGACCAGGACCAGCGCGATGATCGCGTACGGGTTTTTCAGCGAGAATTCAGTCAAGTTCATTCGATCACCTCCACCTTCTGTCCGACGGAATATCGGGTCCATCCGAGAAACCGGTTCACCAGGACCTGCTCGCCCGGCCGTACGCCGGTTACGGCAACCGTGTTGGCCTGCTCCGCTTCAATTGTGACATCGCGCAGTGCCAACTTGCCGTCCTGGACGACGAAGACTTGGGGATCGTTTTCGTGCGTGGTGATCAAGGAAGAAACCGGTAATAACGTGGCCTGGTCAAGTGTACGGAGGATGACGGACAGCGAAACGTAGGCTCCCGACGTGAGTTCCGGGACGGCCTTGCCCGGCAGGTCGACTTCCGCGCGAACCATGCGCGCGACATTCAACGATGGATAAATGCGCGTCAGCTTGGCGATTCGCTGCTTGCCACCCACCGTGAAAACGACCTCCAATTCGGGACGAACTTGCGGCAGATCTTGTTGTGGCACATCAAAGGCCAATTTCATAATCGTGCGGTCCTCGATGACGAATAGTCCCTTGCCGGGCGTTGCCAAGTCGCCCGCATCGACCAACCGCCGTGCGACCACACCGTCGAACGGGCTATGGATCGAACAATAGTCGAGCGTTGTCTTGAGCCGATCCAATTCGCTGCTGAGCGCGCGAATGGACTGCTGGAGCGCGACCGTTTTGTGTTTGGCCGAATCCAATTTGCCCTGCGTTTCCTGGTATTTGTCGGCGGTTGCGTCGACCTCCGACGCGGCAATCGCGTTGTCCTGCTGCATGGCCTTGGCACGCGCCAGTTCGCGACTCCAGTACGCAACCGTTTTGGTCAACGTCTGCACGGTCGCCTGATTGCCACCCAGTTCTTCTTCCGCTTGCTTGATCTGCGCTTCGACCGACGCCATATGATCGCGCGTTTCACGGCTGTCACATACGGCAATCTCCTGGCCGGCATGGACCGTGTCGCCTTCGTCGCAAAAAATCTTCTCGATCCGCGCCGTCATGCGCGCGGCAATCTGCGAATTCTGGTTGGGCTCGACGACCGCCAGGTACTCGCATTTTTCCGAAAGTTTGCCTTCGCGCGCTCGGGCGACCCGCGCGGGTACCGGACCGACCGCGAATTTGGGCGCCTGGGCTAACGCTTGTTTTTTGCGCTTGACCAGCAACATCGCGGCCGCGACGACAGCGGCAAGGATCAGCAGCACAAGCGCGACTCGCAGACTTGATTTCAGGAACTTCTTGATCATGATCCACCTCGAATTTCCACAGTTAACGGCGACGCATTCCGGCCGATTGCAAAACGGAGCGCGGCATAACCGGTAGTGCATGCCAACCACTCCCGTCTTCATCGGCTCATTTGCTATTTGGAATAATGGCCAAATATAAATTATAATACAACCCCTCTTTATGGGGAGGGGGTGGTATGGCGCGTGGCGGTCGCCACGTTTGGTCTTCCGCGGAGAACGGTTGCCGTTAGAAGGTTTCTCCGAAACGCGACGGTTTGGGCTGGGCGGCGCCACCCGATACCCAGTTGGGCGGAATAGGTAGGTCCTTTCTCCGAAAGGACCGCGCGCGACCCCAATCCCATGTCCCTCCGCTGAGCTGTTGACAACCCCGGAAGATGGATAAATTGGGACTACTGTGATGTCGAGAGTTTGTTGCGCACAGCAGGGGGAGTCATGCGGAGACAAGGACGCGGACCGCAAGAGGATACGCACGCAAAGAGGCAAAGGCGCGAAGGAAGGAGCAAGATGGAGTGTGGCACTGCGGTATGGCAAGCCGGTCAGCACGCCAGAATGCCAGAATGCGGAATGCGGGGCGCGGGGCGCGGAAATCGGTGAAACCAGATCCGAACGGACCATGTCGTTGCGCCTTGCGCCGGCCCATTCCGAATTCCGCATTCTCTATTCCGCATTCCCTATTCGTCGCTGCGGGTGACCAAGGATCAGTCGACACGGATCGCGGCTTACCAAACGGGTTGGAAACCAAACGCACCACCAGGGCGCAACAAAAACGCCCACGGTGACGCGGAGGTGTTATACAGGCCACCCCTCGGCTCTTCCCCCACACAAACCAAACCCACAGGCGTCTACCCGTCCGCGGCCGGCCAAACGCCAAGCGTTCGGCGATGCACAGAACGGTTCGGAGAACCGCTCTACCTGTAGCGCCCAAAAAGCGACTGGCGGCGCCACCCGAAGAACCGACGTATCGCGAACCCCCTCGTGAGGCGGGCCACCCAGCAACCCGCGCCGGCCCACCGCAAACGGCTTTTTGAAATCAGACTTGACGAAACTGTGTATTTGGCTATACTGCCAAATATGACAAGCCGATAAACCATGGTGGGCTGGATCCCGTTGCCAGGTGCGATTACGCAGAAAGGATATGCTCGTGGACGCCAAATCCCAGGCACTATTCGCCGCCCGCGCGAAAATCATCAAAGCGATGGCACATCCGACGCGACTGTTCGTCGTGACCGAGCTTTCGCAATGTGACGAAAAATGCGTGTGCGACCTGACCGAAATGATCGGTGCCGACATGTCGACCGTCTCGCGCCACCTGGCCGTGCTCAAGAACGCCGGCCTGGTCGTGGACGACAAACGGGGCCAGCAGGTCTACTATCGGCTGCGCGTCAAGTGCATCGTCAATTTCCTGAAGTGTGTCCAGACCGTGTTGGAGAACAATGCGCAGGCCCAGCAGGAACTGCTCGCCTAATGCGGGAGATCCGCAACCCACAAGGGAGTGCGCCCTTGTTCCGCAGCGCTCCCGTTGTTCGCTTCGAAACATGCGCGCACGGTGCGCGCGTGTGGCAGCCTAAGAATCTAGATGCCGCCGCACCGCGGATCGGCGTTGTTTTTTTTGCTCCATATTTGTATATTTGGCTATTTGCAGGTACCCCATTATTTACAAGGAACCGTTGCGATGCGAAAGGAACTGAAGATCTTCGCCGCGTTTGTCGGAGTTTTCCTGATCGCCTATTTTCTGCCGCTGAATGACACGAAAGTGAAGACGGCCATTCTGGAGGCGTTCGAGTTGCTCCAATGGTACGCGCGGAATCATACGCTGGCATGTGTCTTGCCCGCCCTGTTCATTGCCGGAGCCATCACGACGTTCTTGTCCAAGGAGTCGGTTCTGAAACATTTGGGCCCCAAGGCGAACAAGGCGGAAGCTTATTCGGTCGCGTCCGTGTCGGGCACGGTCCTGGCCGTCTGTTCGTGCAGCGTTCTGCCGATGTTTGCCGGAATCTACAAGGTCGGTGCGGGCCTCGGCCCGGCGGCGACGTTCCTGTATGCTGGACCGGCGATCAACGTCCTGGCCCTCTTCCTGACCGCGCGTGTACTCGGGTTTCAACTTGGCATCGCGCGGGTTATCGGCGCGATGGTCTTCGGCGTAATCATCGGCCTGATCATGGCAGTTCTGTTTCGCAAGGACGAAGAGGCCCGTACCCAGGCAACGCTGAAACTGCCGGACCCACCGGCAGCCCAGCGTCCGCTGTACCAGAGTGCTCTCATGCTGTTGGCCATGGTCGCATTTCTGGTCTTCAGCGATTGGTACAATCCGGGCGACAAGAACGTACGCATGAACAACGGCACCGAATTCGCCGCGGTCCAGCAATACGAAATGTCGGGCCAGTACGATCTGCGTCTGAAAGAGCCCGCTCTGGGGCACCAGACGGGCGAAGTCGTCCGCGTGTCCAAAGCCGATATCGCGTCGATCGTCGACGTCGAAACGTGGGTCACGCGAATCCACCACGTACGCTGGCTGCTGGCCGGCGCGATGGGCTTGCTCGTGGTCCTGATGAGCGTCACGTGGCTGAATAAGGCAGAGTTCACCGAGTGGATGGCCAATACATGGACGTTTTCCAAGCTGCTCATCCCGCTTCTGTTCGGCGGCGTGTTCATCGTCGGGTTCCTCGGCGCCCTGCTTCCCGAGGAAAAAGTAGCCGCCCTGGTCGGCGACGACGGGTTCATGTCGAACTTCATCGCCTCGTTCATCGGTTGCTTGTTCTACTTCGCGACATTGACAGAGATCCCGATTCTGCAAACATTGATGCAGAATGGCATGGCCACCGGTCCCGCCCTGGCCCTGCTGCTGGCCGGGCCGGCATTGTCCATTCCGAGCATCCTTGTTATCCGCTCCATCATCGGCAACGTGAAAACCACCGTCTTTGTCAGTCTGGTCGTCATCATGGCGACCATCGTCGGCATGGGCTACGGGGCCATGTTCCCCGCCAACCCGTTCCAAGGTCCGGCCCATGGTGGACCGGTTGCCGTGGTTCAGGAATAGAATTGAAAGAAATAAGAAAATAAGAAAATAAGAAATAAGAAATAAAAAATAAAAAATTAGAAATTAGAAATTAGAAATTAGGTAACTGTTCACGGACCAGAAGAAAAAAGAACACTAATCGACGCTAATTCTCGCTAATATCGGAAAA